>CAZCHW010000291.1:0-3042 GCA_964498375.1 uncultured Syntrophomonadaceae bacterium
CGCGAAGGCGGCCGCACCGTCGGCGCAGGCGTGGTAACCGCTATAGCGGAATAAATAAGTGAATTCAGTAGCGATGAAGTAAAAGGTTGCCGGTAAAACCGGGGAATTTTTACGGAGCAGCTCTGATTTAATCAGGCGATAAGGAGGATTTCCATGGCTAACCAAAAAATCAGGATCAGATTAAGAGCTTTTGATCATCACCTGCTGGATCAGTCTGCCGGCAAAATTGTCGAAACAGCGCGCCGTACCGGAGCGGATGTATCCGGCCCGGTGCCATTACCGACTGAAAGAAGCTTGTATACAGTAATTCGTGCGCCGCACAAATATAAAGACTCCCGGGAGCAATTCGAAATGCGCACTCATAAGCGTTTAATCGATATTCTGGAACCTACTCCGAAGACGATTGATGCTTTGATGAGGCTTGATTTGCCTGCCGGTGTTGACATTGAGATTAAGCTCTAGGCTGAGAGACGGGAGGTGGCTTATAAATTATGACTAAAGCAATATTAGCGCGAAAAGTTGGAATGACCCAGATTTTCGATGAGCAGGGTCGCGTTGTGCCGGTAACGGTTTTAGAAGCCGGTCCCTGCCGCGTGGTCCAGGTTAAGGAAAAAGAAACAGATGGCTACAACAGTATTCAGCTCGGTTTGGTCGAGCAAAAAGAACACCGTGTTAACCGCCCTATGAAAGGACATTTTCAGAAAGCGAAGGTTAAGCCGTTTCGCTTCCTGCGCGAATTCAGGGTGGAAGATTCCGCAGCTTACAAGCCGGGTCAGGAAGTTAAAGCTGACAGCTTTGCTGCAGGCGACCTGGTTGATATCAGCGCGGTTTCCAGGGGTAAAGGATTTGCCGGCTCAATCAAAAAAATGGGTTTCGCCAGGGGTCCTAAAACACACGGTTCGCATTATCACCGTGGCCCCGGTTCGTTGGGTTCTGTTGATGCGGCAAGGGTTTTTAAAGGCCGTGAATTACCAGGAAGGATGGGCGGCTGGCGGAGAACAATTCAGTGCTTGCTGGTTGTCGATACCGATGCGGAAAAGAATATCCTGCTTGTTAAAGGCTCGGTTCCCGGTCCGCGAGGCGGCCTGGTAGAAATTAAGGAATCGGTCAAAAGCCGGTAAACGGATAGCCCGAAGAAAGGAGATGCCCTGAACATGCCTAAGTTAGCATTATTTAATAAAGAAGGCGAAAAGGTTGAAGATGTAGAGGTAAGTGAAAACATCTTTGCCGCCCCGCTAAAGCAGGGAGCGCTTCACCAGACGGTTGTCGTTCAGGCAACCAGGCGCCGCCAGGGTACAGCTTCCAGCAAGGACCGCAGCGAGGTTCGTGGTGGTGGCAGCAAGCCCTGGCCGCAAAAGGGAACGGGACGTGCTCGTCATGGCAGCACCCGTTCGCCTCTGTGGGCTGGTGGTGGCGTTACATTTGGTCCGCATCCGCGGGATTACAACCCCAAGGTGCCCAAAAAAATGCGTCGCGCTGCTCTCAAATCAGCGTTAAGCGACAAAGTTAACGAAGGAAAACTGATCCTGGTAGATCATTACGGGATCGATGCTCCGAAGACCAAACAAATGGCTTCGTTGCTCGATAACCTGAAAGTTAACGGCGGAGCTCTGGTGGTTCTTGATCAGCCTGATGTAAACCTGATCAAAGCAGCACGTAATCTGCCGCGGGTTAAAACAGTTAATGCCCGGCAGCTGAATACTCTTGACATTATCACCTATAACTACCTGGTAATGAGTAAAGCAGCGCTGCAACAGGTGGAGGAGGTGTTTGGCGGATGAAAAATGCTCGCGATGTTATCATTCGTCCTCTGATCAGTGAGAAGTCTTCTGATTTAATGGAAGAAAACAAATACACCTTTGTCGTGTCCGGCAAAGCGAATAAAATTCAAATCAAGCACGCCCTTGAAGAAATTTTTGGCGTCAAAGTTAAGGCCGTCAATACAGCCAACTTTAAGGGAAAAAGAAAACGATTGGGCCGTTACCCGATGGGAAAACAGCCCAGCTGGAAAAAGGCTGTAATTACCCTGGCCGAAGGCAGCAAACCGATCGAGCTGTTTGAAAGCCGCTAGTAGAAGGAGGGAACCATAAATGGCAGTTAAACGTTTTAAACCCACTTCACCGGGGCGGCGGTTTGCCACCGTATCGACGTTTGAAGAAATTACCAAGACCGAGCCGGAAAAATCGCTTCTGGCGCCTTTAAGCAAGAAAGCCGGTCGCAACTCGTACGGCAGGATTACCGTTCGTCACCAGGGCGGCGGGCATAAACGCGCTTATCGAATTATCGATTTTAAGCGCAATAAAGATGATGTTCCGGCTAAAGTAGCCGGTATAGAGTACGATCCAAACCGGACAGCAAATATTGCGCTGTTGCATTATGCTGACGGGGAGAAGCGCTATATCCTGGCTCCGCTCGGTTTGCGGACTGGGCAAACAGTCATCTCGGGAGAAAAGGTGGAAGTCAGACCTGGCAACACGATGCCTTTAGCTTCGATTCCGGTCGGCACCTTTGTCCATAATATCGAAATGAAGCCTGGCCATGGCGGGCAGCTTGCCCGTTCAGCCGGTACCGCTGCCCAGCTGGCAGCAAAAGAAGGCGATCACGGTCATGTTCGCCTGCCTTCAGGCGAAGTTCGCCTGGTACCGCTTAAATGTCGGGCAACCATTGGCCAACTTGGCAATATTGAACATGAAAACCTGACCATCGGTAAAGCAGGACGCAGCCGCTGGCTGGGCCGGAGGCCGACCGTTCGCGGTTCGGTTATGAACCCCTGTGACCACCCCCATGGTGGCGGTGAGGGTAGAGCACCAATCGGTTTGAAGCGGCCGGTAACCCCCTGGGGTAAACCGACCCTGGGTTACAAAACCCGCAAGAAAAACAAGGATTCGGATAGACTTATTGTCCGCCGCCGTAAGAAGTAGCCGGAAGTACTGTTCCGTTAGCATAAAGACCGGGCCAGTCAATTCCTGCTGAAAGGGAGGTTATCTTAAGTGTCACGTTCACTAAAAAAAGGTCCCTATATTGAGGCCAGCTTAATGAAAA
>CAZCHW010000292.1:0-3036 GCA_964498375.1 uncultured Syntrophomonadaceae bacterium
AGCCTGGTACTATTTTATAATATTTTTCCTCAAATGTCAGACAACGCGGAGGAAAACACTTGCGCTGCACTACTGTAAAATATAAAATCATGGCAGGTAAGCCTGTTTTTAGCACTTGCAACCGAAACGAGGGTTGACAATGGGTTACATAATCATAACGGTTTATCTTTTTATAGCTGTCCTCGGAACAGCTTATATTGCTACTTATACCATTATCAAAGGCAGCTCTTTGTTAACAAGAGTTTTCTTCACCATGAGCTGCTGCTTAAGCTTATATTTATTCGGATATCTGATGGAACTAAACAGTTTTAGCCTTGAGCAGATGTATTTTTGGAACCAGGTCCAATATCTGACCTTGCCTTTTTTCCCTGCATTGTGGCTTATTGTTTCTATACTTTATACAGGCAACAGAAAGATCCTGCAACCGGCATTTGTTGCCGTTGTTTTTTTAATTCCGGCCATCACCTTTGTTGCACGGCTAACCAACGCTACTCACTACTTGTATTATTCAGCAATCACCTTAAGCACAATTAAGGGCTTTCACATTATGCAACTTGATAAAGGCCCCTTGTATATATTATATAGCGCTTATCTGGCAGTTGTATTTTTTGTGACAACCTACATTTACCTGAAATATACAAAGCATTCTGCACCCTCCGCACTGAAACAGTACAAATACATTCTTGCGGCAATAAGCCTTCCCTACATCGGTTTACTTCTTATTATTATTGATAACGGCAGAATTGGCTTTGATTACGCCGCTTTATTGTTGCCATTATCGCTCTATTTTCTTGCCCTCGCTATTTTTAAGTATGACTTTTTTAAATTAAAAACATTAGCCAGAGAAGCTGTTTTCGAAAAAAGCGCTGATGCCATGATCCTGCTGAGCAGTGATAATATTTTGATCGACTTTAATCCAGCTGCCGCCAATATCTTTAAATCTTTAAACAGAAGTGTTATTGGAGAACCTTTTGACAGCACCTTTAAAAATCACAATGATTTCGTTCATGCTTATAACAACGGGGTAGTAAATGATTTGGAACTAACCAAAGGGAAATATTATCAGATGAAAGTGATTAAAACAGAAAGTTATTCACAGAATACTCTTGGCTACTTAATTTCACTGGCAGACGTAACAGCGAGAAATCTGGCCCGGAAAAAATTAATTATTCTGGCCACAACTGATGAATTAACAGGTTTAAATAATCGCCGTCATTTCATGGAATTATCCCGGCAGGAATTTGAAAGAGCCAAAAGGTACAATGAAATATTTTCACTGATTATGATTGACATCGATTATTTTAAGGGACTGAACGATACTATTGGCCATGCCGGAGGCGACTTTATCCTAAGAAAGTTTGGCTTAAAACTGCAGACCTATTTCCGCAGCACCGATATTGCCGGCCGTTTGGGAGGCGAAGAATTTGCAGTCTTACTGCCTCAACAAGATCAGGATAAGGCTTTTCATGTTGCAGAAAAGTTCAGGGAAGAGCTTGCCCGAACCAAATATATATATGAGAGTCAGGAAATCAGCTTTACTGTAAGTCTCGGTATCGCTACTTATAATCAATCAGTTGAATCTTTCGAGCAGCTAATCAGGTCTGCCGATCAAAGCCTCTATGAAGCCAAAGATCGCGGAAGAAACTGTACTGTAGTATGTAAACTTTAGGATTTTGTTGCGCTACCCTGACCGAAACTCGAAAACAACATCATCAATCACAAAATCTACCCTGGCAAAGACAATAAAGGCAACTGTAACTGCCTTTTTTATTGTGTTGAGTTTTTACCCCTTGCGTAAGTTCTTATACAATACATCCTGATTGCCGGAAATTCCATATGTTGAAACTGAATTGTAAATAGGTTGTAAGTCAGTTGTAAGCGGTTAGAAGTGAACTGTAAGTTGCCGCTATTATGATTTACTCAGGCAATTTATTTTCAGGCATAAACGATTTAATGTTAGGAGAAATTATGACTAAACCTACAACTGCTCATTCCGACTTCAACAACAAAGATTGTGCATTCCTGGTTAACATTAAATTTAAGCACCACTCAAGCTGGCAGGGCACAGTTAAATGGCTGGATACGGGACAATGCCAAAATTTTCGCAGCGCCCTCGAACTGATCATGCTCATAGAAAGTGCTCTGCAAACCGGCCATAGCCTGAGCAATACAAATAATACAGCAACCATAACAATAGGGTGGGGCAAAAACCATTTAAGCATAACTGGATAAACCGGCTTAAAGATTAATCTGCCTAATTAAAGGAGTTGGTTGATTAAGTTAAATAGACCGCCTGGAAAGACGGGCTGACTGGCAAGAAAGGTTGCCGCTGCAAAAAAATTTCCGGCTCGCAGGAGCGAAATATTCACCGGAAAATGAAGGAGGGAACATGAAAAAATTTCTGACAGTGCTTTTGATTATGGCATTTTTAATGCTTCTTGGCGGCACAGCATACGCCGACGATTCAACTGAATTTAAAGTTGACTGGAATGGCGGAGGCTGGGTTGGAGGAACCGTAACTTCAGGCAATGACGCTTTTGCCAGCTTTGAATCTTTCGGCGCTTCATGGCATGGAGGAAGTTTTACCGCAAGGGATGCAAACAATAATCCGTTTAACTATGGCGTAGATACAAATCACTTTTCCTTGCAAACAAACCTTGAAGGTGGCGGGTACGCCAGTTTGTTCGTTGAAAGACTTGATGCAAAAGAGGGAGGTTACGGGCCGGCCGGTCAGCAAAGTTACACTGGCGTCTGGATTGCTGACGGTGACGCCAGCCTTTCCAACAGGAGCAGAACTAATTATGCCGATATGATTGACTCAAATTATGGCTGGCAAAACAGCAACCACGTTACCGTTAACAATTCTTCCCTTTATGAAATTGACCGCTGGATGAATGGCGGCACTGGTAACAGCGCCGGCATATCAGCATTGGGAAGCGGCAGTGCCAGTTTAACTGCAATGAGCAGCGAAGCTAAAGACAGCCAGGTCAGGCTTGGTTGGGGTGCCGGCTGCTATACCAATGCCAAGTTTAATGC
>CAZCHW010000293.1:0-3029 GCA_964498375.1 uncultured Syntrophomonadaceae bacterium
GCCAGACAGGAAAATGTATGGCCCCTGAGGTTCCGTGCTGTGCGCACCCGTGAACTGAGCACAATTTCCGGCTCAGGACCGCCACCTTCCATCCAACGGCTTGGTTTGAATTCAACCTGTTTCACTGTTCTTCTCCTTTATCGCAGTGACCCCGTCCTTCTTCACTGCTATGATCTACATCAGGCTGCTTTTTAACAGGCTCTGTGCTGTTTTCAGCAGTTTTATTTTCAGTCAGACAATCATGTTCATCCTGGTCGGCAGTCATATCGGCTTCTAGCGCACGTATCTGGTCGCGCAACAGCGCTGCCGCTTCAAATTCTTCGTTTATAATCCGCTGCTGCAGTTCCTCTTTTAGCTGATCGAGCTGCCGGATCGTTTTGACCCTGCTTTTTACTGCAACCGGGACCTTGCCGCTATGGGCACAACCGGCATGAATACGCCGCAGCAACGGCTTTAACCGGTCATCAAAGGCAGTAAAGCAGTCGCTGCAGCCTAACCGGCCGATCTGACTGAATTGAGCGAAGGTTAGTCCGCAGGTCGGACACTGCAGCCCCGCCGCAGCCTGCGTTTCCCGTTTATCGCGCATGCTCTGGTTAAGCATACTGGCAAAAAGTTTATGCAGGGAAAATTGCGGCTCAAAGGTAAAATCAAGCTCTTCTTTTTTGCGGGCGCATTCCTCACAGAGGTTCAATTCACTTTGTTTCCCGTTAATATTTTTGACGATATGAATTGTCGCCTCATTACGCCGGCATTCCTGGCATAACATTTTAGAACATCTCCCTTATAATACTTAAGCCTTGATCGACTGAGAACATTATTAATGGACTGCTTTCATCAATTCCCGTAAGGCGGAGCTAAATAATTTTCGCTGCAATCTTTCCGCCTGACCATCATTTAAACCTGCTTCGCGAAAGGGTTCAGCTGCTGTAACAACCTTTAACAGGGCAGCCTCCCGCCTGGATATAATTTTTTCTTCGGCCAACCGCTTCAAAATTTGACTAATTTTTTCCGGTTCAAACTGGCAACTGTGCAGGTAACTGAACAGGTCAGGCCAGGTTTTTATCTGGTCTGACCCAACCCGGTAAATGCGGATCCACCCGCCTCCACCGCGCCGGCTTTCAACCAGGTAACCCCGTTCAGGAGTGAAGCGTCTTTCCAGGACATAATTTATTTGCGAAGGCACACAGGAAAATTTCCCGGCCAGCTCACGACGCCTGATTTCAATTTGCCTATCTGAACTGAGCGCAATCAATTTTTTAAGGTAATCCTCGATATAATCAGTTAAATTGGCCATATTAGTCTCCTAAAACATTGGTCTGACCTTCTCTGACCTTTATTTATTTTAACTCATTTGCCCGGGAAATACAAGTGCCGAAGTAGTAAAGGGTGATATTTTGCAGATGCCGACTTAAAAAGAAAAAGTGGGAGTTTTGGGGGGATTAAGGGCGATCCATAATAATAACAAGATTAACTCAGTTTAACACCGGAACCGCCGCGGGGAATATGTTCTTCTTCCCAGAAAACCTCGAGCACGCCTTCGAGGTCATATAATCCGTTAATCAGGCTTTGCACATTGAGGTCCAGGGGCACTTCAACAAGAAATTCAAGGCCAATCAGGTCGTAGCCGGTTGATTTCTGTATTTCGGGATCACCTACATCACTCTTCCTGATGTTGACCGTGTATTCACCAAGGGCAAGACCGATCCGGCCCAGCAGGCCTGGTTGATCGATCGCCCGGATATGTAGTCTTTTCAGGCGTTTTCTGACCAAAAAGTTTCTTTCAGTTTGCCTTAAAAGCATTAAACTGACCAAAACAAACATGGTGGTCAGGGCTGCCCCAAGATAAAAGCCGATCCCTGTAGCTAAACCGACTCCTGAGACAACCCAGATGCTTGCTGCCGTGGTTAGCCCACGGATATTACCACGCTGCTGCAGGATTGTACCTGCGCCAAGAAAACCGACTCCCGTAACCACTCCGGCAGCTATCCGCCCCGGATCAGATACGAACCCTTCTCCGATCTGGCCGGTAAAACCGTAAGCAGAGACCATCATAATCAGGGCTGAACCGGCGCAGACCAAAATGTGAGTACGAAACCCGGCCGGGCGGTTATGGCTTTCCCGTTCAAAACCTATTAATCCACCCAGAATCACTGCCAGCAGCAACCTGAGCGCTATTTCCCAGTGATCTATGGTCATCGATGAGCCCTCCCGGGGAGTGCCTCGTTATCAGTAGGCAAAAAGCCGCTGGCTTACAGCCGTGGCGGCAATCGCTCCATCGGCAGCCGCCGTAATGACCTGGCGGAGAAATGTCTGGCGGATATCGCCTGCAGCATATACCCCATCAAGCGAAGTCTCCATCTTGTTGTTGGTGATAATAAAGCCCCTTTCATCTGTTTCAGGGCCTTCCCCTTCAATAAACGCTGCATTGGGCTTGCGCCCGGCATAAATAAAGATTCCCGCAACTTCAAGTTCACGCTCACTGCCATCCTGGCTGACTTGAATTTTATTCACCCGGTTATCTCCCTCAATCTTGCTGACCGTGGTGTTCCACAGGACTTCAACCGAAGGAATTTTCATTACTTTATCCTGCAGCCAGGTACAGCCCCGAAACTTGTCACGTCGGTGAATCAGATAGATCTTTTCGGCAAAACGGGTTAAAAATATGGTCTCTTCCAGCGCAGCATCACCTCCGCCAACCACAGCTATTGTTTTGTTGCGAAAAAACGCGGCATCACAGGTGGCACAGTAGGAAACACCTCTTCCACGCAGTTGAAGTTCACCGTCAACATTAAGCAAGTTAGGCTCGGTGCCGGTGGCAATCAAAACTGTCTTTCCCTGAAACTGGCCGCTCGAAGTGTGGATTGTTTTAACATCCCCGGCCAGCAGAGCTCTTTCGATCTGGCCGAAGAAAATCGGCACATCAAGGTTTTCAAGCTGCTTCTGGAGCAGCATGCCAAATTCGGCTCCGCTGATTCCCTCGGGGAATGCGGGAAAGTTATCGAGGCGATCAGTGGCACAGATTTCACCAC
>CAZCHW010000294.1:0-3027 GCA_964498375.1 uncultured Syntrophomonadaceae bacterium
ATACCGGAAGAAGCGCCACAATATGTTTGTGAAACGATTTTCCCGATGATCGCTCTGAAAGGTGACGAGCTGCCGGTAAGCGCTTTTAACCCCGACGGTACAGTGCCAACAGGCACAACCCGCTACGAAAAACGGGGTATCGCCATCTCGGTTCCGATCTGGCTCTCAGAAAACTGTATTCAGTGCAACCAGTGCTCTTTTGTCTGTCCTCATGCGGCAATCAGGCCGTACTTGGCCAGTGAGGAAGACCTGGATAAGGCTCATGAAGATTTCATAACGGTTGAAGGGAGTGGAAAAGACATTAAAGGCCTGCGCTACAGGATCCAGGTTTCACCGCTTGACTGCACTGGTTGTGGCAACTGTGCCGACATCTGCCCGGCCAAGGAAAAGGCCCTGGTGATGAAACCGCTTGAAGCAGTCAGGGAAAGAGAAGATGCTTGTTACCGTTTTGCAGAAAGTTTACCGGAACCGGATCTTGACATATCGGCAACAACGGTAAGAGGCAGCCAGTATCGCAAGCCTCTCTTTGAGTTTTCAGGTGCCTGCGCCGGTTGTGGTGAAACTCCATACATTAAGGTTGTTACCCAGCTTTTCGGCAACCGGATGGTCGTGGCCAATGCTACAGGGTGTTCTTCGATCTATGGCGGTAATGCCCCGACTGTTCCTTATACGACTGACAGCAGGGGGCGGGGGCCAGCCTGGGCCAGTTCTCTTTTTGAAGATAACGCCGAGTTTGGCTATGGTTACTCTTTGGCGATCAACCAGCGCCGTGACAGGTTAGGTAGTCAGGTAGATCAGCTGCTTGAAACAGGTATTTCAGCACCACTTCAGGAAGCCCTGAAGGACTGGAAAAAGGTGAAAGATGACGGCGAAGCCTCGCAAAAAGCAGCTGACCGGGTCAGGAAATTGCTCGAAGCGGAAAACCCCAAACCTGGTAATACAGGTCTGCTGCAGGAAATTAAAGCAAACGCCGATCTTTTGACGAAACGCTCGGTTTGGATCATCGGCGGTGACGGGTGGGCTTATGATATTGGTTATGGCGGTCTGGATCATGTCATTGCCAGTAGTGCTGATGTAAATATCCTTGTGCTGGATACAGAAGTATATTCCAACACCGGAGGTCAGTCATCGAAAGCTACACCTACCGCAGCAATTGCTAAATTCGCTGCTGCCGGTAAAGAGATGCGGAAAAAAGATTTGGGATTGATCGCTGTGACATACGGTTATGTCTACGTGGCTATGGTTTCCATGGGGGCAAATAAGAATCAGTTCTTAAAGGCCGTTGTTGAAGCAGAAGCATATCCCGGTCCTTCACTGATTATTGCCTACTCGCCCTGTATTGCTCACGGCATTAACATGAGTAAGAGCCAGAACGAGGAGAAGTTGGCTGTGGAATCTGGCTATTGGCCGTTATTCCGCTATAACCCGCTGCTGATTCATGAAGGTAAAAACCCTTTCATTTTAGATTCTAAGGAACCGAAAGAAAAATTGCGTACTTTTATGATGAACGAAGTCCGTTTCCGTGCCCTGACCAATGAGTTCCCCGAGCGTACGGAAAAACTATTTAGCAAAGCTGAAGAGGTTGTCCGGGAAAGATTAGAGATTTACCGCCGGTTGGCCAGTGCGCAGAGTAGTCAGAAAGAGTAAGTTAATGCTGACTTGTAATGGCAAAACATCTTAATATTAGAAACTTAAACAACCATCATGTGATCTGTTTTGCTGAGTTTGGTAATGTACTCAAGCCTGGCTATTAACTTATTCCAGCTGTTGATAGCCAGGCTATAGGGTTTGATGTGGCGAAGGTGAAATTGGCTGCCCGGTGGTTGATTGGGCGTCATTTTATCTGTTATCAGCTGTCTGTTTCTACGTTATATAATCAATTATATGTTTGGTACAGAGGCAGATTATTTCTTAACCGTATAAGTGTAGAAGCCAGATTTACACACGAGGCTTATGAACTGTTACACCACAGACCTGTGTTCCATTGCCATGCACTTGTCGCATATGTATACTCGTACAGTTATGCCTTCGGATTTTCCGCTTTGCACCCAAATATCGCCATCGCAACTTCTGCTTTTACATTTATTGTTTGTTCTTCTCCAACCCGCCTCTTCGCTGAAGCCACCGCTTACCAGTTGCAGCATGTCATCTGAAAGCATATTATTTTTCATATTGTCCTGTTTATTATTTTCCATAATCCCTTCACTCCCCTGTGATACTTTATGTCAAATCCAAGTTCCATATTAAATCCAAAATTCCTTTTTTGTTGGGAATAAATATTTCAAGCGGAAGCTGTCAATATTCAAACCGGTAAGTTAATTATTTAGGAGCCAGGTTAAGTTCAGTTAAATTAGGTCGAAAAACTCTTTTAATATGTCTGCTGTCTCGGCCGGTTTTTCCATTGGAATTAGGTGGCCCGCTTTTTTGATCTGCCGATAAGACCCGTTTTGCATCATGGATGCCGCCTTTTTCAGGTCGATGTAGTGGCGGTTTTCGGATATTTCGCCCTCAAGGATAAGGGTGGGGCTGGATATTTTGCCAAGAAGCGGCCATGGATTGTAGCTGGTGCCCCCCATAAAGAGCGCAGCCTCCCGCCTGGGTGAACAGGCCAGGGTAAGGCCTCCTGTATCACCGGGCACCATGCCGTATTTCAGGTAAAGTTCGAGCGTTTCACTATCCCAGGAGGCAAAAAGCGGTTTTGAACTGAGGTATTCAAGGGCTTCATCTTTATCTTTCCAGCCATTGCGCCTTTTAATTGACTTTGAGGCCAGGGGGTGCTGCTCTACCGAGAGATCAGTTGCATAGATTTGATCGGGAAGGTAGATGGGCTCAATCATAACCATCTTTGCTGCGGGTGAGTCGTAAATGGCGTTGGCAATTGTCATGATAGTTGCACCCATTGAATGACCGGCCAGCAGCGGCTTTTCTATGTCCAGGGAGGTGCAGAGGTCGCAGAGGTCTTTGGCAAGAGTGAGCCAGCTTAAGCCTCCATCTTCAGGTTCAGTCTGCCTGTGATCACAGAAGTAG
>CAZCHW010000295.1:0-3012 GCA_964498375.1 uncultured Syntrophomonadaceae bacterium
GATATTTATAACTGTCGATCTGGTCTTTCTGCTTGGCCTGTTGCTGTATTTCAGTTACTATGGCTTAAGCCACCTGATCATGCTGCTGCTCGGCCTCGGATTTTTGTTTATATCCATTTATGATTTAAGGACTAAAATACTATCGCAGCTATTTTCCGATTTTCTCAATCTTTCGGGGCCGGAAGAACTGGGAAATATGCGATGGTTGCCTGTTGTCCTGTCGGCTTTGCTTTTATTCCTCAGCTTGCCGGTAGCGCTTGAGCACGGTCTTGTCAATACTGCCCAGCGCTGGGCTATGCAAGAGGGTCAGTTTGCCAGGGTGGCCATTCCGGCGATAGCCGGGGGTATTATTGTTATTACCCTGGCTCTTTGGACATTGTTCAAAGGAGTTAAAGAAAAAGAAAACGATCATGATTAATTACTAAATTATGAAAAGGTCAGGTTCTTCAGAGCTTCCTCAGCTTCATTTTTTACGCTTTCAACGGGATCTCTCTGCCTGGCTTTTTCCAGGGCAAACCTTGCTTTTGCGCCACCCAGTCTGCCGATAGACCAGGCACAATGCTGTCTGATTAAAGGGCGGCTGTCGTTTTCCAGCAGACGCGTCAATGGTAGCAAGGCCTGTTCTGACTCACTATTGCCAAGAGCGATTATTGCATTACGCTGAATTGTTGTTTTTCCCCGCCAGCCGGCTGCAGTTTGCCCGATGGTCAAATCAAATTCCCTTCTGGTCATCTTCAACAGAGAAAGCAAAAGCGGCCGGGCAGGGAAAAAGTGAAATGCATATTCCTGCAGGGAAGTAGTGGCAGCACCCAGGTTGTGCGGGCAAACCTCCTGACAGCGATCACACCCGAACAACCTGGTTCCCAGGAGTGCCCGATATTGAGCTGGAAAATTCCCGGAAGCCTGGGTAAGGTAAGAAAGGCAGCGAAAGGGATCAATGGTATAAGGCTTGATCAGCGCTCCGGTCGGACAGGCTTTCAGGCAATGGTCACAACTTCCGCAGGGATCATATTCCAAAGGGAGGTCCGGCTCGAGCTCAAAATCAAAAAGGATTGTGGCCAACGATACATAAGAGCCATAAAGCGAAGTGATCAGGGTGCAGTTTTTGCCGATTGTTCCGAGCCCGCTGCGCAGGGCCAGCTCTCTTTCCGGCAAAGGACTGGTGTCACATAGGATGCGGGAGCGAAATGAACTGCCCTGCTCCTTCCTGATTGCTTTAACCAACAAGTCGGCTTTTGCAGTGATGACACGGTGGTAATCGAGCGGTCGAGCAAAGCGGGCAACCAGACCGGTCGGCTGGTCAGGAGAAAGCAAGACCGGGTCAGGGGAGGTTGCATAAGACACAGCAAGGGTTACGATGCTGCGGCACCCTTCCAGTAAAGCTGCCGGGAAAAGACGTTTTCCCAAATCGGCTTCTTCAAAAGGAGTAATCCGGTTTTCATCGATTCGTTCACGCAACCTAGCCTCCAGGTGCACTAGCGGTTCCGCAGTGGTTATCCCAACTAAATCCAACCCGAGCTCTTCAGCGAGGGCAGACAATTTACCCCGATTTAACTGAACAGTAATCACCCCCTGCCAATAATTGTTTATATCATAAGCTCCATTAGCTGAACCGTCAAACATTGGTGCCGGTAATCATTAATCCAGCAGCAGGAGTTTAAGGGTAATCAAAGAAATAGTGAGGGAAAGGTTTCTTTAATTATGGTTGCCTGGAGGATGATAAAATGAGTTTCCGCTGGATGACGCTTGTAGAGGCTGATAATGATCTGGAAGCAGATATCATTATTGGGTTTTTAAATGAAAAGGGTATTCCGGCGCGCAAAGCCGACAGCAGCCCCTATACCGGAGCAATGCGGGTAATCGGCGGTTTGGCTCTTGAGGTGCAGATCCTGGTTCCCGAACTCCATTTGCCTGAAGCACGGGATTATCTTAAAAAAATCGGAGAAGATCTTGACGTATGAACATACCACCACTGACCAAACCCTTCTTTTCACATGATCCAGAGAAGGAAAAAAGATCTATTTGGTTATTGATTACGCTGGCCATAATTTCAGCCCTGATTCTTATACTGGCCTGGTCTTTGACCAGGAGTGTTGTCCTGGCCCGGCATTTTTATGGTTTACTGAACCTGCCGCTTGAAATACTGTTCAGGGTATTTACATTTCTTGGTGATGATCAATTCTTTATGATCTTCTTTTCGATTATTATCTGGTGTGTAAGTAAATCGCTTGGTTTTTGGAGTGCCTTCATATTACTTACCTCGACTGTTTACAGTAATCTGATTAAGGATTTAACTGCATTGGATCGCCCACCTCTTCCGGGAGTGCAGCATCCCGAGAGCAGTTATGCCTTCCCCGACGGGCACACGCTGACTGCTGTGACAGTATGGTCATACCTTGCTGCAAGGTTAAATAAAAGAGGTTATTGTCTTCGGTCTGGCTGATCGGGAAGCCAGGTAAAAATATCTGAGAAAGGTTCGTATTTTATCCATGGATCAGCTATAATATAAAGCGGTTACAAAAATCACAATGATCCTAAACAGGTTTGACAGCCTGGAGGTGAGAATTTGATTGGTGGGAAGATAGGCCTTTGGGAAATAATACTTATTCTGGCGGTAGCGCTAATCATTTTTGGTCCTGCCAAATTGCCTGAATTGGGCCGTTCAATTGGTAATGGTTTAAAAGAATTCAGAAAGGCAACAAGAGAGCTTAAAGATAGTGTCACCATTGATGAAGGTGATATTGATTTGGACGACAAGAAATAGTCGATTTCTTTGTTTATGTTACAATTAGATTAAAGCATTAAAAGCCTGACATTATGACCGGGGAGGATATCCAACATGTTTGGTAAAATTGGTCCGTGGGAAATTATCGCTATCCTGGCGGTGGTCCTTTTAATTTTCGGCTCCAAGAAATTGCCCGAGCTGGCCAGGGCAATCGGTAAAAGTGTTGTCGAACTGAAGGACGGGCTGAAAGGCGGCTCGGATTCTGATGAAACGACCGCCCCTGATTC
>CAZCHW010000296.1:0-3007 GCA_964498375.1 uncultured Syntrophomonadaceae bacterium
GACCCTGAAAAAGAAGGGTTCATACACTTTATCGGTTTTGCCCTGTTGATCTTACTGATCCTGTTCATTACCTACCAGGATCTATTGCGCTGGGTTATTATACCCGGCAACTGAGTGGTGTAAACAGTGTCGGCTATTAGGCGTAGAGAAAGTCATCCTGTACAGGTTGGTTCACTGACCATCGGGGGAACAGCTCCGGTAGTGATCCAGTCGATGACTAACACAAAAACTGCCGATTCGGCTGCAACCCTGGTGCAGATTGCTGCCCTCGCCGAAGCAGGCTGTGAAATGGTCCGGGTTGCAATCCCTGATCGGGAGGCTGCGGCTGCCTTAAGGGTGATCAACGCAAAAAGCCCCATACCGGTAGTTGCCGACATTCATTTCGATGTCGAACTGGCTATGCTGGCTATCGAGCATGGCGCGGCAAAAATCAGGATTAACCCCGGAAACCTGGGCGGGAAAGAAAAACTTCTTGCCCTGGCGGAGAAAGCAGCCGAGAGGGCGGTTCCGGTCAGAATAGGTGTAAATGCCGGCTCGCTGGAGCGGTCTTTGCTAAAAAAATACGGCGGCCCGACTCCTGAAGCTCTGGCCGAATCGGCTTTAAATTACCTTGCTATCCTGGAAAAAACAGAGTTGAAGAATTTAGTAGTTTCTATGAAGGCTTCCGATGTATACACAACCATTGCTGCAAACAGAATATTTGCAGCAAAAAGCAACGCCCCCTTACACCTGGGTGTAACCGAAGCAGGGCCGCCGGAGGTGGGTATTATTAAGGGTGCCGTGGGCATTGGCACCCTGCTTGCTGAAGGAATCGGAGATACAATCAGGGTTTCGTTAACAGCTTCACCTGTTGAAGAAATTGGCGTAGCCCGTCAAATTTTACAGGCACTGGGTTTAAGGATTTTTACCCCTGAACTGATTTCCTGTCCGACCTGTGGGCGTTGCGAAGCAGACCTGGTTCCCCTGGTAAAAGCTGCAGCGAAACTGCTGGATAATTATCCATTGCCGATCCGGGTGGCTGTGATGGGTTGTGCAGTTAATGGCCCGGGGGAAGCGCGGGAAGCTGATCTTGGCATTTCCGCCGGCCGCAAGCAGGGAATATTATTCCGGCACGGAAAAGTAATTCGCACGGTTGACCAGGATTACCTGCTGGAAGCCCTGGAAAAAGAGCTGGCAGGGCTTTTAGCCAGTCAGGAGCAATCAAGCTAAGTTTTGAGGAGGAAAAGGGTTGAAAGTTGCAGCAATAATCCCGGCTTACAATGAGGAAAAAACGATCAGCGACGTTCTCGAGACTCTGGTCGGGAACAAAAATATTGAACAAATTATTGTTGTCAGTGACGGTTCAGAAGACGAAACTGTTGAGGCAGCATCTCTATTTAAGCAGGTTTTAGTCATAGACTTACTGGAGAATCGCGGCAAAGGCGGCGCAGTTAAAGCTGGTCTTGAACGCACAGATGCAGAGATTATCCTGGTTCTTGATGCAGATCTGATTGGCTTGACTCAGGCTCATGTAAATTCTCTGCTCGAACCGGTTCTTAACGGTGAAGCGTTGATGTCGGTCGGAATATTTGAAAAAGGCAGGGTTGCAACCGATTTTGCTCAAAAAATGGCTCCCTTTTTGTCGGGCCAGAGGGCTATGCACCGCGACTTGCTGGAAAATATATCTGATCTTGATCTCTCCCGTTTTGGCATTGAAGTGGCACTTCATACTTACGTGGAAGAAAACGAACTGACCACTGAAATTGTCCAGCTGCCGGACCTATCCCATGTCATGAAAGAAGAAAAATTGGGATTGTGGAAAGGAATGTCGGCCAGGGCCAAAATGTACTGGGAAATAGTGCGTTATGTTGCCAGGATTGATAACGGGGAAAAGTAAAAATATTCAGCTGCAGCCTTGCCTTAAGTGAGTGAATGTGATAAATTTATAGAGATGAGATTTTTTGGCGAGTCAAGGGTGGGTTTTCCCACTCTTTCATATTAGTAGGGTAAAAAATGACTCTGCAGAACGAAAAACAGGGGAGGTAGAACAGTGAGCAGAGAAGAACGCCTGAAGGATTTAATTGCCCTGATCGAGCCCCTTGTGGAAAATAAAGGTTACGAGCTGGTAAAGCTTGAATATGCTTCCGGAAAACAGGGGAAGCTTCACTTAATTATCGATCATGAACAGGGTATTGCCGTTGAGGATTGCGAACTGGTGAGCCGGGCAGTATCTGAACTTCTTGATCATGAAGATCCGATTGAGCATGCCTATACCCTTGAAGTTTCTTCTCCCGGCCTGGAAAGGCCGTTAACGAAGATAAAGCATTTTGCCCGCTTCACCGGTGAAACAGTAAAAATCCGCACCGCAGAGAAAATTGACGGGCGGGATAAATATGCCGGAACCCTGACTTACGCCGGACCTGAGTCGATCAAGGTAGATCTGACAGACGGAGGCGTGATGGAAATACCATACGATTTAATCAGCAAGGCTAATCTATGGTTTATAAAACCGGCAAAAAAATAGAGTATATTACTAAGTGAAAGGAGGTTGAGAAAAGGCCATGAATAAAGAATTATTTGCAGCGCTGGACTCTCTGGAGAAAGAAAAAGGGATTAGCAAGGAAATTCTTTTTGAAGCCCTGGAAATAGCGCTGGTTTCGGCGTATAAGAGAAATTTTCAGTCAGCACCTGCAGTCAGGGTAAACATTGATCGCGACACTGGGGAAATTAAAGTGTTTTCTCAATTAAAAGTGGTGGAAAATGTAGAATCAGAGCAGCAGGAAGTGAGCCTTTACGAAGCCAGGGTCTACGATCCGCACAGCCAGATCGGCGATATTGTTGAAATGGAGGTTACACCAAAAGAATTCGGCCGTATTGCCGCGCAGACGGCCAAGCAGGTCGTAATCCAACGGATTCGGGAAGCGGAACGTGAATTGATCTTCGAAAGTTTTGTTGACCGGACAGAAGAAATTATTACTGGCCTGGTGCGGCGTTTTGAGCAGCGTAACGTAATCATAGATCTGGGGCG
>CAZCHW010000297.1:0-2993 GCA_964498375.1 uncultured Syntrophomonadaceae bacterium
ATGGTTGCCAAAATGGTAAAGACAAGACCTATTTCAGCATTTGCAGCTGCATTCAGATCATATTTTAATTTTCCATTTTTCAAAAACCTGATGCTATAGATCATCGAAACCAGATAAGCAAGAACTCCAACCCAGGCCAAAGGAACATGAAAATAGATAATCCGGGACAGATCCCCCAGGCCCATAGCAGCAGGTGCGTAACTAAAGCTTCCGGCAATGACCAGCGCCAGCCAAATACCTAATATGAATTTTAAAATTTTAATCATTATTTTTAACCTCATTTTCCGTTCTATTTAATACTGAACAGTAAAATAAATCAGGAAAAGCTTAATCCTCCCAGACAAACGTAAATAACAACAATGAAGCTGTAATTACAATTATCATAAACGAAACCAAAAAAATCAAATCAGCTGAGACATCTTCGAAACCGCCACCTGCAAAAGCGATTCCTGTTGAACGAATTGCAGTCAGTAGAACCGGCAGTAGAACCGGAAAAGTGAGGATCGGCAGCAAAGAATTCTTTGCGCCTGCTCTTGCAACAATTGCCGCCAGTATTGTAGCAACCCCGGCCAGGCAAAAAGTGCCGGTTATCAAAATTGTCAGGGACAGCGCGATGTTTGCACCCTCTGGCAGGTTCATCATGACCATGTATAAGGGAACCACAACCAGTAAAAGCATCGTTAATAAAACTACATTATATAAGAGCTTTCCGGTGTAGATTATTTCAGGTATTAACACCATTCGCAGCGCAATAGCTGTGCCGCTTTCCTCTTCCCTGGTAAAGCTGCGGGACAAGGCAGACATAGCCGAAAAAAATATGATAATCCAGAGCAATGCTGCGTGCAGCATTACATCCAGAGCCATTATACCGACAGAAAAACTGACAGCAACCAAAGTAGTCAAAGAAAAGAGCGCCATACCGGTAATTGCATACCGGGTTCGAAATTCTTCAACCAGATCTTTAACTGCCAGAGTCCAGGCAACCTGAAGAAAGCCGGCAAACATTTTCACCGTATACCCTCACCTCCTCAGGCTCATTGGTAGCAAGAACTACCGTCCTTCCATTTTTAAATTTATTTATAATCTCAATGATCATCTGTTTGCCTTCTAAATCAAGGTTTGCAGTCGGTTCATCAAGGACTAACATCTGCGGTTGACCAAGCAGAGCATAAGCTAATTTTATCCGCTGTTTCATACCGGTAGAATAAGTAGCTAAAGCCCGAACCTGATCTTGCTTACTCAGACCAACAGCTAAAAGAAGCTCACGCAGTCTCTGCTGGTCAGGCTTTATTCTTTTAAGCTTACTGAAAAAGATTAGGTTTCCGGCGACAGGTATCCTATATAAGGTCTAATCGCCGATCCTACCACCTTGCTTCTACCTGGAATACTGTAGCTTATAGTCCCTCGGGAAGGTTGCTCCAGTTGACAAAGCAAGCGCAGCAGAGTTGATTTCCCTGAACCGTTCGGTCCGGTTACAACATTACAAACCTCACGGTGGAAGGTGTGGGTAATATCTCTAAAAACGTACCCGCTCTGGTATTTTTTGCTAACAGAGTTTAGCGTAATTGACATGATACTAATCCTTTCTTGCTCCAGTACATCTTAAACGACCGGTAAAATAGCGTCAAGCAACGCTCCGGTTCATCACCAGGATTTGAAATTAATCTCCAGTTGGTGAAAATTTAATCAAATCCCCCGACTCCCTTGTGCTATACTAAAAGAGTAGGCAATGGTCAAATTGTATTACATTTTATAATCTTATTGGTATATATGATCCTGATAACAAGAGAAGGAGTAACTCATGGATTTAAGTCATCTCTCGACCTTTTGCAAGGTAGTTGAAGCAGGCAGTATTTCTAAAGCCGCAAAAGAATTATTTGTCAGCCAGCCGGCAATCAGCCAAAAAATACTGGAGCTGGAAAGCCATTACCAGGCCCAGCTGCTGGAACGAACTAACAAAGGCGTTTCTCCAACCGAAACCGGCCTTTATGTTTATGGAGAAGCACAAAAAGTAATTGCCCTCCTGGCCAGTATTGAAAGAGAAATTGAACTGAGCCGTAATCCGATAGAAGAGCTTGTCATCGGTGCTTCCAGCACAGTTGGTAACACGGCACTACCCTGCACTTTGTTAATCTTCAAAGAACATTACCCCGGCTTTAATATCACAACTGATATTGGCAATACTCAGCAGGTCATCGACAAACTGCTCAGCCGCAGGGTTGAGATTGCCCTGGTCGAAGGACCGGTAACAGCCAGGTGGCATTCCATATTGCAGGGCGAAGATGTAATCGTGAAAAAAATTGCTGAAACTGAACTTATTTTAACAGCGGCAGGGAATGAACCTTATCTAAGTGCAACAACAATGACTCTGGATGATCTAAAAAATGCACCCCTGATTATACGTGAGGAAGGCTCCGGAATCAGGGCAACCATAGAAGAAACTCTGGCTAAAGAGAATTTGACGATCGAAGACCTAAATATTATTTACGAAATGAACAGCAGCAGCTCAATCAAATCAGCAATTTCTTCCGACATGGGCTTGGGTTTGCTGCCAGTCATGGCACTGCGCAAAGAATTACACCACAAGATTCTGACAAAAATAAAGCTTAAAAACGTTCATTTTAAACATGATTTTTTCCTGCTCTATCGCAATGATTCGAAGAAACAATCGTATAAGAAATTTATAGAATTGATCAGTTCCAAGGAAAGGGGTTTCTGCTAGCTGCAATAGTGTAAGAGTTCGGCTAAATGAAAAAACGAAGGTATAGCTTGCCGCCAATGAAAGATCCAATAAAAATAAATATTCCAAATAACCAGCCATGCAACGAAAATGAACTGATACCGCTCCACAACCCACCTATATTGCAACCCATGGCAATTCTGGCGCCAAAGCCAAGCAAAATGCCGCCGGACAACGAAAAATAATAGCTGGTAGAAAAACGGGGGAGCCGAATTTTAAACTCGCGGTTTAATAAAGATGCGCATAGGGCCCC
>CAZCHW010000298.1:0-2990 GCA_964498375.1 uncultured Syntrophomonadaceae bacterium
GCAGTTATGGAATACCTCATGCCTACTATAAGCAGGAGGGTTTGTATCAAACCAGGGAAGCAGCTAACATTCACACCCTGCTCGGTGCTATTGATAAACCATACGATCCCGGGCAGAAAATGTCAGCCTGGTTAACGCCTTTTTTCGATCTGCCGCTTGAACAACTTCAGCAGTGGCGCGATGCCGGTGATAATCATCCCCGGGCTGCGCTTTTATTCGACTGGCGTCGGCTGGCCGAAAGGCAGGAATGGGCCAAACTGTTCGATCAGCTGTTGACTGCTACAGGGTTAACCCGCCGCCTGGTTTTTAGAGGCGATGAACGGGCTTTAACCAATTATTTACACCTCTTTGAACTTCTCCTTGCTGAAACTCATTCTCGCCCACTGACTGCCGGCGAACTGGCCCGTGATTTGAAAGCCCGCATAGACGGGAGAAAAAAACCGGAGGGGCGCGAAGGAGAGGTTCAGCGGCTGGAAAGCGATCGGGAGGCAGTGCAAATTCTAACCATGCATAAAGCAAAAGGGCTGGAGGCCGAAGTGGTCTTCATCGCAGGCGGTTTTAGCAATTCTACTGGCGGTTCAGATATTAAAACAAGTATATATCACGTTGAAAACCGCAGGCACCTTCATCTAGGCAAAGCAACCGGGAAGATTGCTTCAGCAATACAGCAGGAAGAGGAGGAAGAAAACCAGCGATTACTTTACGTAGCGCTCACCAGGGCCAAATCAAGAATCTACCTTCCATATTTCGGTAACAGTAGCAGGGAAAGAGAAACCAGGCAATTTGGTTATAATTTAAAAAATAGTTCTTACCAGGTTTTGCAAAAACAGCTGCAGCTATTAGCTGAGCAAGATTATTTCCGCAGAAGCAACTATTTTACTTTACTGGAGGTTAACTGCAATATTCAACCTGGGCACCAACGTATCGGTGGTGATAGAGAATCGGATTGGCTACCGGCCAACCTGCTCAGCTTACCCCCATCCAGGGCAGAAGCTGCTGCCAGGTTAAAAATAAACAGTAAGGGAGTTATCCTGACCAGTTATTCGCGGATCAAACAGGGAGAGAGTTGGAACCCACCGCAGCCCGGAGAGGAAATTCATGAAGAGCTGGACAACCAGGAAACCGCAGGCTATGCCTTTTCCGGTGATTCAGCAGCTATAACAGATACTTTAGAACTGCCCGGCGGAAAGGATACAGGAATCTTTCTTCATGCCCTGCTTGAAGAAACCGATCCGGCCGAGCTGCTCAATTACAGCCGCAAGCAATGGGTTAATGACGACCATGTATTTCAACGTGCTTCCACCATGGCCAGACAGTACGGCTATCCTGAAAACTATCTTCCTGAAGCACTTTTGCTGGTTTACAATGCCCTGCGTACTCCCCTGCAAGTCCAGGCTGGCAACAGGCAGGAGCAATTTGTTATGCCCGGGGGGATAGCTTCTGCTGAACAGTTCAGCCGGGAAATGTCTTTTATCTATCCCATCCCTGAAGAAACACACCCCTTGCTCGGCAAAACCGGTGCTGAACAGGTTTCTTCAAATCAACCGCCATTCCAGGTCAAGCGAGGTTACCTGCAGGGATTAATAGATCTTGTATTTAAATATGAAAATCACTTTTACCTGCTCGACTGGAAAAGCGACCGCCTACCATCGTACGACAGCCAGTACTTAGCTGGGCACGTAGACCACAACTACAGTTTACAGGCAGTGATTTACTGCCTGGCGGTAATCAGGCTGCTGGCAATTCAGAATGAAGTTGATTATGAAAAACGTTTTGGTGGGATCATATACCTCTTTTTAAGAGGCTTGTGCCCCATCAGCAATAATGAAACAGGAAGAACTACCAACCAGGGGCTCTGGTTTTTACGGCCATCGTTCCCCCAGATTAAAACCTGGGAGACAGAATTGCTTCAACGCCAGGAGTGGGGGGCCTGAAATAAAATCAGTTTATTACGGAAGGACTGAATATACTGGCAACAAACGAGTTAACGGGAGATAAGATCATAAATCCAGATACCCTGCCCTTTCCGGAGCAGCTGGTCCCCAGGCTAGATGAAACCGGCCTGGGCGTCGAGGATCTTTACCTGGCCTGGGAAATCTGCCGTCTTGGTGCCGGCAAATTGAATCAAAGCATGCAGGAAGCTTTGATCATCATAGTTCTGGCACTCCAGCTTTCAGCTGCCGAGGGCAGCACCAGAATTTCCCTTAAACGAGAAGGGCTGTCCAAAGATCTGTGCCAAATATTCAACTGCGCCTCAGAAAAACAGGTATCATTAGACAGGATGCTCTGCTGCCTGATCAAGGCCGGCCAGGGAAGCATCAACCCTTCAATTGCCGCTCTGGTCGGGCAGCCGGGCGATTATCGACCTCTGATAGCTGACCGGGGGTGGCTCTCAATCCAAAAACTGCATGTTTTAGAAAACCGGGTCGCAGAAATGTTCGCCCGAAGATTAGCCAACCCTGTGACAGAAAAACCCGACCTGGCAACTGATTCTGCTCTGAAGAAAGTATTAAACCGCCCTCCCCGCGGGGCGGACGGCCAAGCTGCCTGCCTTGATCCGGAACAGATTCGGGCTTTAAAAATAGCCCTGCAGAGACCACTTGCTGTTATTAGTGGACGGCCGGGCACAGGTAAAACTTCAATTATAACCAGCCTGGTGCGAATCCTGGTCAGGACCGGTATGAAGACAGAAAATATCGCCTTAGCTGCTCCTACCGGAAAGGCGGCCGATCGGATGAGGCAGTCAATTGTCAGCCAGTTGGAAAGGATTGATAATCCGGACCAGGAAGACCAAAACCTGAAAGTTGTTCCACCTGCTGCTTCGACGATGCACCGCTTGCTCGGTTATTCGCCAAAGCTTGACCGCTTCCGGCATAACGAAAATAATTTGCTCACCGAAGAGCTGGTGATCGTTGATGAAAGCTCTATGCTGGATCTTTTCCTGATAGACAGCCTTCTGCGCGCCCTGAAAGATAATACACACCTTATTC
>CAZCHW010000299.1:0-2990 GCA_964498375.1 uncultured Syntrophomonadaceae bacterium
ACCTCCCGCATAAATACGCAGACAAATTCATTTATTCAACAGCAGTGACAAAATTCCTGCTCTTACGTGACCTCTTTCACATAAATTTAACATTTATCAACTATTTTTCTTGCCGGTCAAATCACTGACTGCCGGAACCCCACCCAGTGATTCTGCCAGCCTGATGCTGCGTCGCACCGCTACAGCCATCGCTTCAGCAGCCATCAGGCCAACCAGGTTAACATCGGCGGGAACAGAACCTTTAGAAAGGGTAAAGACCGTGTCGCCATCCCACATGGTGTGAACTGGCCAGATCGAGCGCGCCAATCCGTCGTGAGCCAGTTGGCTGACTTTGGTCAGTTCGGCACAGTCGAGATCAGCATTGGTGGCTATCACTCCCAGAGTGGTATTACCCGGAAACCCGGTCACCTTTTGATCGAGCAGCAGATCGATCGTTTTTTCCATCATTCCCGTTTCTTTGTTACGGGGACCAGCCAGCAGGGTTTGATTAATGTCATATACATCACCAAAAGCATTAACAGCCACAAGGGCGGCAACCAGTAAATCACCCTTAACCAGCAGGGCTGATCCCTGTCCGGCCTTTACCGCATGCTCCATGCCATGCAGCTTTCCTACCGTTGCTCCAGTTCCTGCTCCCACTGATCCCTCGGGAACCGGCCCGTCAGAAGCATCCAAACAAGCCCTGTAACCCATCTGAGCATCAGGTCTGACCCCTGAATCGCCAATAAAAAGATCAAAAAGTACGGCAGCGGGAACTATCGGCACCACCAGTGGCCCTACAGCAAAACCTGCACCTTTTTCCTCGAGATAACGCACTACTCCGCCCGCGGCATCAAGACCGTAAGCGCTGCCTCCGGCTAAAACAAGCCCTTGGATTTCCCGAACCAGGCGGCCCGGCCCGAGCAGATCGGTTTCCCGGGTTCCAGGAGCAGAACCGCGGACTTCCACGGCTGCCCGGGCTCCTTCTTCAATTAAAACAACTGTCACTCCAGTCGCTGCCGCAGGATTGGATGCCACCCCAACCTTGATACCGGGAATTTCTGTTATTCCATTACTCATGGCCCACCACCTAGAAAAAGGGAACCCGCAGGTTCCCATGGTTAGCTAACTTTATTTATTACTTACTGCCTTTATTCTCCTCGGGCCGCCTCTGAAAAGAGGCTCGCCGATCAACATCTTTTTTCTTCACTTCAATCTTTTCTGTTTTTACCGCGGCATCCCTGATTTCTTCAGCTTTAGAAACCTCGGAACCGCCCTCATTATCGCCTGCTTCGCCATCCTGCGGCTCAAATTCATTTTGATTATCTGTATCCTCGGTCAATGGTAATTCTCTGCCTTCTACCAGGGCTTTAATCTCTGCAGCATCAAGTGTTTCTTTCTCCATAAGCGCCAGGGCTAATCTTTCAAGCTTATCGCGTTCCTTTTCAAGAATATCCTGGGCCTGCTGGTAGCAGTTATCAATCGTCTTTCGAATTTCCTGATCAATCGCCTTGGCAATTTCTTCGCTGTAATCACGATCACGGGCCAGATCTCGTCCGAGAAAAACCTGATCATGTTTTTTACCCAGGGTTATCGGCCCGAGAGCATCACTCATCCCATATTCCATAATCATCTGGCGCACAATTGAGGTCGCTCTTTCCAGGTCGTTCTGGGCACCGGTACTGATGTCGTTAAGAACCAATTTTTCAGCCACCCGCCCGCCGAGCAAAGTGCTGACCCGGTCAAGCAGCTCGCTTTTAGTCATGTAGTAACGATCTTCTTCTGGAAACATCAAGGTATATCCGCCGGCTCTTCCACGGGGAATTATAGAGACCTTATGAACGGGGTCTGTATGGGGCAGCAGATAGCCAACAAGGGCATGTCCGGCTTCATGATAGGCAACTATTTTTTTCTCAAAAGCACTAATCACCCGGCTTTTCTTCTGAGTGCCGGCTACAACCCGCTCAATCGCTTCCTCCATTTCCTTCATCCCGATTTTCTTTTCCGAAATTCGGGCGGTTAAAAGGGCAGATTCATTAACCACATTCTCCAGGTCTGCCCCGGTAAAACCGGGAGTCCCCCTGGCTAAAATCTTCAGATCAACTTCTTCTGCAAGCGGCTTATTACGAGTGTGAACTTTTAAAATTTCTTCCCTGCCCTTGACATCAGGCAGGCCAACTGTAATCTGGCGGTCGAAACGCCCAGGCCGCAGCAGGGCAGGATCTAGAATATCAGGTCTGTTGGTGGCGGCAATGATAATGATTCCTTCATTTACATCAAAGCCATCCATCTCAACCAGCAACTGGTTCAAAGTTTGTTCCCGTTCGTCATGTCCACCACCGAGACCGGCGCCGCGCTGGCGACCGACTGCATCGATTTCATCAATAAAAACAATACAGGGGGAATTTTTTTTGGCATTTTCGAACATATCACGAACCCGTGAAGCTCCGACTCCGACAAACATTTCCACAAAGTCAGAACCGCTAATGCTGAAGAAGGGAACTCCCGCTTCACCGGCCACGGCCCGGGCAAGCAAAGTTTTTCCGGTTCCCGGAGGACCAACCAGCAGAATCCCTTTCGGAATACGGGCCCCAATTTCAATATATTTTCGCGGATCTTTCAAAAAGTCGACAACCTCAGAAAGCTCGGCCCTTTCTTCATCGGCTCCAGCTACATCGTTAAAGGTAACCTTTTTCTTTTCGCCTTCCTGGAGCCGGGCCCGGCTTTTACCAAAATTCATCACCTTGTTGCCGCCACCCTGGGTCTGATTCATAAAGAAAAAGAAGATCCCGATAATCAGCAGAAAGGGAATCATGTAGGTCAGAGCACTTTGCCACCAGGCCGGGCCACGGGCCTGATGAGTTTCATAGCGAATATTATTTTCAAGCAATAAGCCGGTCAGGTTGTGATCTTCAGGTCTGACAGTAACAACCTCTGTCCCGTCAACCAGCACAGCCTCTACATCATTTCCATAAGTTGCCACCTCCGTCACTTCACCCTGCTCAACCTTG
>CAZCHW010000300.1:0-2975 GCA_964498375.1 uncultured Syntrophomonadaceae bacterium
CGTAATAGATGCAACAGGTGAACCAGAGATAAGCGACTACCTGGCCGGCAAACTGAGAAATGAAGTTAAGCTCGAACGATTGACGCCCCGGTCCCTGCTCAGCGCAATCATTAATTCCCGTGACCAGCTATTGGAAACAAGATTGCTTAAGGGTGAACTGCGGGCTATCCTGAGCGCAGTCCAGGATCCGATTGAAGTTGTAAATGATAAAGGGATTATTAAATATGTGAACCCGGCTTTTACCAGGGTAACTGGAATTCCTGAAAATAAGCGGATTGGGCGTAGCATATTTGAAGTGTCTCCACACGGCGCCCTGGCCCAGGCATTGATTCAGCAAAAGCCGGTAACCGGTTACAGAACTTATGTTGGAGGATCTGATGCTGACGTTATATCCAACGCTTCCCCTATAATTGTTGACGGTGAGTTAATGGGTGCGGTGGTTGTATTTCAGCCGGTGGGCGATATTCTGAAACTGATGGATGAACTGAAACACAGCAACGCTATTATTGACCATTTATATGCTCAAATTGATCAGTTATCGGGCAGTCGATTCAGTTTTGAATATTTAACCGGACACAGTAAGATTTACCTGGCAACGATTGAAAAAGCTCGCAAAGCAGCGCGCAGTGAAGCGCCGATACTGTTAAGCGGTGAAAGCGGTACAGGGAAATCTTTGTTTGCCCATGCAATTCATAATAACAGTGCCAGGAAAAAAAGGCCGTTGATTGTTTTTGATTGTTCAGCAGTGCCCGACTCACTGCAGGAAATTGAACTTTTCGGTTGTGAAAAAGGAGCCATGCCGGGAATATTGCGGACCCGTATCGGTAAAGTTGAATTGGCCGAAGGCAGCACGCTTTTTGTTAAAGAACTGAACTCTCTGAATCCTTTTTTGCAAAAGCGGCTGGAGCAACTGCTCGATAACCAGATTTTTTACCGCATTGGTGGAGATCAGGCAATTAAAGCAGATGTTCGGATTATAGTATCGGCAGCTGAAAACCTGCTGCATGCATCAATTCAGGGTCATTTTTCTGAGAAGCTTTACCGGTTACTTAGTTTGGTTACCATAGAATTACCGCCGCTGCGCAAAAGAACTGAAGATATTCCTTTGCTTACAGAAGCGTTGATCGACAGGTTGAACCGCAAGCTGGGCAAGAAGGTAGCTGATATTTCTCCACGTGCTCTTCAGGAGATGTCTGAATACGAATGGCCCGGCAATATTAGTGAACTTAAAAGCGTTTTGGAACGGTCTATGGTAGCAGCAGAAGGTCAGACGATTGAATACCATCACCTGCTACCATATATTGGTCGCCTTGGAGTAAGCGAACCTCCGATCTTTGATGAGGTAATCCCGCTGGACAGGATGGAAGAAATGATGCTGAAATTGGCCTTGACCAGGTATGGTGAAAGTCTGGAAGGGAAGAAAAAAGCAGCTCAGGCATTAAATATATCCCTGGCGACCTTGTATAACAAGCTGAAAAAATATAGCAGTTAAGAGAAAGTTTAACAATTTCATGGGATTGGGGGAATTGATTTGAAACTTTATGAGTACCTTGGAAAGAAACTGTTTTTTCGCTACGATATACCGGTTCCGCATAGTAAAATGGTAGAAAGTCCTGCCGAGGCGGCGGAAGCGGCAGCTGAGCTTGGCGATGTGGTGATAAAATCTCAGGTTTTAAGCGGCAAAAGAGGTAAAGCCGGAGGGATTGCCTTTGCTTCTAACCCGTCGGATGCGAAAACTGAGGCTGAACGGATTTTAGAGATGCGCATTAATGGCTTGAAAGTTGAAAAATTACTGGTTGAAGAAAAATTACAGATTGAACAGGAGCTCTATCTTGCCTTGACAGTTGACGGAGCTATGCGCTGTCCTGTGGTTTTAGCTTCTCTTGACGGCGGGATGGATGTTGAAGATGTGGCCGAAGACAGGATGATCAAGTATCCTGTTGATGTTTCAATCGGCTTGCAGGATTTTATGACTCGTGAAATCTGTCGCAAAATGGGTGTAAGCGGTACCTTGCAAAAAGAATTTCTAAAACTGCTGCCCAAGTTGTATAAGATGTTCCGCGAACTCGATGCTGAGCTGGTTGAAATTAATCCTTTAGCATTGACCCCAGGTGGATTAATTGCTGCCGATGCCAAGGTCACTATCGATGACGATGCTCTTTACAGGCATTCACAACTGCCACGGGTGAAAGAAAAAACTGACCTCGAACTCAAAGCTGAAGAACTTGACATAGCCTATGTTGAGCTGGAAGGTAACATTGCTGTTATGGCCAACGGGGCTGGCATTACCATGGCCACCCTTGATATGGTTCAGCATTACGGCGGAGCGGCAGCTAATTTCCTCGATTTTGGCGGCGGTGCTGATGTGGAAAGAACTGCCCAGGCTCTGGAATTACTTTTAGGAACAAATCCGAAAGTGCTGTTGATCAATATCTTTGGCGGTATTACCCGCTGCGATATTGTTGCCGAAGGTTTTGTGAAGGTTCGCGAAAGCAAGGGTATTGACTTGCCTGTTTCTTTCCGGCTGGTTGGTACAAAGGAAGCAGAAGGCAGAGAAATCCTTGAAAAAGTAGGTATTAAAACTTTTAATTCGATGGATGAGGCAGTGCGCCATGCAGTTACCCTGGCTGAAGCCTGATTCGAAGCTAGTAACTGGCTGGGTAGGTTTTTAACCTGAGTTATCCGGTCACATTTTCAATATAAAGGTTTTGAAAGGAGTACAGCGTATGTCAATATTTATTGATCAGCAAACCCGAGTGCTTGTCCAGGGTATGACTGGCAAGCAGGGTTCTTTTCATACCGCCCAGATGCTTGAGTATGGTACAAATATTGTAGCCGGGGTTTCGCCGGGTAAAGGCGGCCGGCAGGTGGAAGGTATTCCTGTGTTTGATACTGTTTTTGCGGCAATGGAAAATGAACAGATTGATGCGAGCATTCTTTTTATCCCAGCTCCTTTTGCTAAAGATGCTGCTTTT
>CAZCHW010000301.1:0-2973 GCA_964498375.1 uncultured Syntrophomonadaceae bacterium
ACTTTAAAATGATCAAACTGGTCTTTATGACCGAACTCGGCAGCCCTGGTAAAACAGCAAACACCCCGGTTGCCGATCGGCGCATACTTAGCCGACTGGGCTACTTCTTCGGCGCTCTCCCGGGTCGACACCTGGGGTACCTGCACCCCGTCGGCGCCGATATCGAGTGCCCGTAAAATTAAAGTAGGATCATTCTTGGTTACCCGGATGATCGAACTAATTCCCACGCAGTCAGCCGCACGAACCAGCTGTTCGGCTGTTTCCATGCTCACCGGGCCGTGCTCGGCATCAATGATCAGGAAATCAAAACCGGCGTGGCCGAGCAACTCCACTACTGCCGGGTTGGCTACTTTCAAAAAAGGCCCGAACACTGTATGTTGATCACACAAACGATGTTTTAAACTAGTCATTAGCAATCTCCTTATGTCAAGCTGGCACCCTAAACAATCTTTACAGGATAATCTTAGAGTTAATATCGGGATGCAGCTTGCGCTTCAAGAATTCACCGGTGCCCCTGCACCCGGTAAACTGGCCCTTTTCAGCAATTACCTTCCCCTTGGAAATGGTCATAATCGGCCAGCCCAGCACTTTCGTGCCTTCAAAAGGTGTCCAGTCGACACCATCCAGGTTCGAACCCTTAATCGTAATTTCTTTTTCCAGATCGGGATCTATAATTACTACATCAGCATCGCTGCCTACGGCAATAATCCCTTTTTTCGGATAGAGACCTAATATTTTCGCCGCATTTGTACTGGTAATTGCCACATATTTGTTGATATTGATCCGGCCTTTCGATACCCCTTCATTAAAGACCATGGCCATTCTGAATTCAGCACCGGGCATTCCGTTAGGCACCTTCTCAAAAGAAGTGCCACCCACTGTTTTCTGCTTCGTGCTGAACGAGCAATCGTCGGAACCAACGGTGTGAACAACACCATCGTTTATTCCTGTCCAGAGCGATTCGACATGCTCCCGGGTGCGCAGGGGCGGGCTGCAAATATAGTTAATGCCATCTGAGCCTTTTAACTTCTCATCAGTCACCGTCAGGTAATGAGTGGTTGTTTCTGCGTAGATTGGCTGCCCCTTGGCGCGTGCCTTTTTAACCATCTTTACCCCTTCCAGGCACGACATATGAAAATCATAGAAAGCTGCCCCCACGCTTTCTGCGAAGAACAGAGCGCGATTGATGCTTTCCGCCTCAATCAGGCTGTTTTTTGTCTTCGCATGCCAGATCGGCTCATGATGGCCTTCGTTCAACGCTTTTTCAATATTGTGCACAGTCAGCGCGTCGTTTTCAGTATGGGCTCCAAATATACCGCCATGTTCTTTTGTCTGCAGGAACGATTCGTAAAGCGCCGCATCGTCGGCCATAATTCCGTCTTTACGGTAGGTCATAAAACATTTAAACGATGGCGCCCCAAAATTGATAATCTCTTTCATCTGCTTTATCGCCTCAGCAGTTGGATTGGTGATTACCGAATGAAAACCAAAGTCAATCACAGATCTTTGGGCCAGGTCAATGCGCCTTTCCAGCACTTCCATCGGTAAAGTTGTATCGTAATGTCCCTGGATGGCAAAATCAATGATCGTTGTTGTGCCTCCAATCGCCGTCGCTTTGCTGCCCACATAAAAATCTGCCTTGCTTTCAATCCCCATAAACGGAGGATTGTTAAAGTGGGTATGCGTATCAATTCCGCCGGGAAGCACGTACTTGCCCTGCGCATCAATCACCCGTGTAGCTTCAGGCATATCTCCGGCATCACCAAGCATCACAACTTTGCCATCTTTAATGCCTACATCGGTTTGCGTCGACATTTCTGGTGAAACAACGGTGCCGTTCTTAATAATCAAATCAAGCATGTTCATTCTCCTTTTCAATCTGCCATATATATTAAATCGAAGCTAACCAAACTCACTTTACCGCAAATTATTTCGGTTGCAATATCAGCGGCAGCCCTTTGTACTCTTTCCGTTCAGGGTAGCCAAAATAGTGAATTTTACTAGTTTTCTTGCCCAGGTCAACCAGGCTTTCCGCCAGCTTTACCGCTGCAGTTACACCGTCAAAAACCGGAACGCTCAGCTCCTGCTCCAGCTTCTCAACAAAAGAAACCATCCCTGCGCAGCCCAGGCAAATCGCTTCCGCCCCATCCTCGGTAAGTGCCTTTTTACTTTCGCGGGCCAGGTTTTCTATTCCCCGGTCGAAATTTTCCTCGAAATCAAGGACCGACATATTGGTCGAGCGAATCGATACGCACTTCTCGGTCATCCCGTATCTTTGAAGCAACTCTTCCAGGATAATTTTGCTTCTTGAGATCACCGTCACAATTGAAAAACGGGCCGCCACAATACTGGCCAGATACATAGAAGCTTCGCCGATCCCGATCACGGGTACAGAAGCGACTTCCCGCGCGGCATATAAGCCAACATCACCATAGCAAGCGATGATCATCGCATCAACTTTTTCCTGTTCACCCTGATGAATTTCTTCCAGTAGACCAACCGCTGCTAAAGATTCGTCGTGATAGTTCTCAATCGATGCCGGGCCATTTTTCGGGTTAACCGCAATAATTTCTGTATCCGGTCGGGCATACAATTTTGCCGCCCTTTCAATACCTTCCGTCATTGATGCGGTAGTGTTGGGGTTAATAACCTTAATTCTCAAATTCCAGCCTCCTTTTCAGGGTTAATCTTGCGGCGCCGTTTAGCGCCTACTGTTCATCTGGTAAAAGGGATCAAGCTCCAGCTCGTCGATCCACTTTTTATACCAAGCCTGGTAATAGGGCATCATTTTTTTCAGGTGGTCGGCATATTCCAGCTTGTCCCTGTCGCCGGCTTTCGCCACCTCCTTGCGGATCTCCTGATAGAGGAGATCGAGGTCAATTTTGGTGAACTGCCGATTATCGATAACCAGATCGCCTCCGACAATCACCGTGTTAACCTGCGAACCTTTACCCCGGTGGATTAATAATTCGG
>CAZCHW010000302.1:0-2957 GCA_964498375.1 uncultured Syntrophomonadaceae bacterium
GGACAGCAAAGATAATAAGCCTGAACTGTCCGATATCGCGCGATATTTCTGGAATCAGGGTGACAATAACCGCCCCCAGTATAACTCCGGGGATTTTACCCATTCCTCCTAAGACAACTGCAAGCAAGATCATTACCGAGTGAACAAACATAAATGATTCAGGTGAAATTGCAGTCATTTTCGCTGCATATAGAGATCCGGCCAGCGCGCCGAAGGCAGAACCAATTATAAAAGCATAGAGTCTCGTTGAAACAACATTAATGCCCATCGCCGATGCTGCATCTTCATCTTCCCGAATATATTCCCAGGCCCTGCCCAGGCGGGAATCGTGTAAACGGTAAGAGACAAATATGGCAATGATCGCCAGGATAAAGAATAGATAATAGAAGTGAGTAATCTGGTTAAGGACAATCCCGAAAATAACCGGCCGCTGAATACCGATTAGTCCCATTGCTCCTCCGGTTATATCCAGGTTTCGTACTGTCAACCGGATAATTTCTCCAAAACCAAGAGTAACAATGGCAAGGTAATCGCCCCTCAACCTTAAAGTGGGTGCGCCAATCGCCAGGCCGGCAATTACAGCAGCTATTACACTGAAAGGTAAGGTCAGCCAGAAATCCATGCCATATACAGAGCTTAGAATACCGGTAGTGTAGGCACCGACGGCGAAAAATGCGGCGTAGCCCAGGTGAAGTAAACCGGCAAAACCAACTATAATATTTAAACCCAGGCAAACAACCACGTAAAAGAACAGGTTGGTCATGATCTCCTGGGTAAACCGGCTCGACGACAGGGGTAAATAAATCAAGAAAGCCGAGGCAATCGCCATAACCGTGTACCGAGGCACTTTATCATCAAAAAATAAAAATAGTTTCTCAACAATCATTTCCACAGTGCTTAGTTTATTAGTCTTTTCAGTTTTGTTTTCAGCCATAACGTTACATCCTTTCGCTTTCCATACGTCCCAAAAGGCCGTTAGGCTTAAATATCAGGAACAGGATCAAAAAGACAAAAGTAAAAACATCCCTCCAGGAGGATCCAATAAAGGGTATCTGGGTTCCGAACGCTTCAAGCAAACCCAACAAAAGCCCTCCGAGCATTGCACCCGGAATAATCCCGATTCCCCCAATAACTGCTGCTGTAAATGCTTTTAAGCCGATCAAAAAGCCCATAAAAAAGTGAACGGTGCCGTAATAAACACCAGCCATAATTCCTGCTGCTGCCGCCAGGGCAGAGCCGACGAAAAAAGTAATGGCAATAATTTTATATACATTGACTCCCATCAGCTGGCAGGTGTCCCGATCGAGCGCAATTGCCCTCATCGCTTTTCCGTACATGGTTCTGGTAATAAACTGATGCAGTAAAAACATTAGAATAAAAGCAGCTACCAGCAAAACCATGCGCGTCTCGGTCATCCTTAACGCTCCAATATAAAAACTGTCATGGGTCAGCCCGGTATTAAATGGTTTGTACTGACCCTGTGTCATCAGCATAACCGAATTGTATAAAATCATCGAAACGGCAAGGGCAGTAATGAGGATTGAAAGACGCGGAGCTTTAAGCATTGGCCTGTATGCAACCCGCTGAATAACAACTCCGAGCAGCCCAACCAGGACCATACTGATCAGCAATGCTATAACTATGCCCAACCATTGGTTTCCCACATAAGGGTTTATAAACCCGAGTAAAACTAAACCGGAAAATGCGCCGCACATATAGATATCCGCGTGGGCAAAATTCAGCAGCTTGATAATGCCGTAAACCATAGAATAACCAATTGCAACAAGACCATAGAAAGATCCGACAAGTAAACCATTAAAAAGCTGCTGCAGGAAAATTTCCCAGGTAGTCATCTGTTCACCTCTCAAGCAGGCGCAGGCCTGGGTTTAGCCAGGCCTGCGCACCAGTTTAATAAGCTGTACTTATTCGGCCAGTGCCCAGTCTCCGCCTTCCCCGACCAGAACAACAAAGTTGCTTCTGTTCAGGGTGTTCTGCGGGGTAAAGCCGATTGGGCCTGTAATTCCTTCAAAACCATCGGTCGCAGCAAGAGCGTCTTTAATTGCTTCGCCATCAAATGAACCTGCCCGTTCAATTGCGTCAACGAGCAGATATGCTGCATCATACATCAAACCGGCATAGGCTCCTGGCTCACGGGGGAACCTTTCTTCATAACCGGCAATAAAGCTTTGCGCAGCCGGCAAAAAGTCAACAACAGGAGGTGCTGTGCAATAAACCCCTTCTCCTTCAGTACCGGCAAGATCAAGCAGTTCAGGAGCGCTGGAACCGTCTCCAACCATGATTATACCTTCGTATCCGTCCTGGCGCAGCTGACGAATTAACAGAGCGCCAAGCCCCTGGTAAGCGGTCCAGTATACTGCATCAGGATTAGCAGCCATAATTCTGGTTACAACAGCTGAAAAGTCCTGGGTTCCTGTTTCAACTCTGTCTTCAGCTACTACACTGTGACCTGCCGCTTCCCACTGCTGCTTGGTTTGATCTTTCAAGTCGACAGAAAAAGCAGAGCCGTCATCAACCAGGGCAATTGAATCAACGCCAAGGCCTTCAAACCATTCCACTGCTTTTGCCGCCTGGGCATCGCCGGTGCTGTTAATCATAAATGCCCAGCCCGGGTTTTCTTCAATCAGCGAAGTTGCATTCGAAGCAGCAATTACAAATGGAATACCTGCATCACCGTAAAGTTTTAAGGTGGGCAGGGTTGCTCCGGAGCAGTACCCACCAACAACCGCGACAACTTCCTCAGAAATCAGCTTGCTGGCTGCAGCTGTCGCTTTAGATGGGTCGCACTCATCATCACCGGTTGAGGTAACAATTCTGTGGCCCAGGACACCACCGGCAGCATTAATTTCTTCAAAAGCCTGCAGGGCAGCATTTTCCATATCAATGCCGTCAGCAGCCTCAGAGCCGGTTACAGGAACCATAATCCCCAGTAACACATC
>CAZCHW010000303.1:0-2955 GCA_964498375.1 uncultured Syntrophomonadaceae bacterium
CCGGTTAGTCTATTTTAATACTGATTCAATTTATTGCGCAAGGTATCCCGCTCCTCTTTTTTGCCATTTGGAGCAAATAAACGATCCAACTTTCCGCTGACTTTAGGCAGGGTAAAAATAACCAGGTGGTCTTCAGGCATTAGGACAGTACTGCCGTTTGGTACAATTACTTCTTCATTTCTGATCAGTGAACCGATCAGCATGCCGCGCGGCAAGCCCATATCAGCAATCCTCTGGCCGACTACCCGGGCAGTTTCAGGAAGGACAATTTCAAAAATCTCTGCATTTTCATCCTGCAGGATCGATAAAGCGACGACATCTTCCCGCCTGGTAAAACGAAGAATCTGGGCCGCCGCCAGCAGGCGGGGGTTGATCAGACTGTCAATGCCAAGCGTGTTATATACCGGGACATACTGCGGTTTCATAACCTCGCAGATTATTTTCTTAACCCCGAACTGGCGGGCCAGCAGGGCGCCAACAATATTGCTGCGATCATCACCTGTCGCCGCAATAACCGCATCAGCCTGGTCGGTATCTTCCTCTTTGAGCATCGCAATTTCGTTCGTATCCCCCTGCAGCACCAAAGTTTTATTAAGTTCCCTGCACAAGCCTTCACAGCGGGATTCGTCTTTTTCGATCAGCTTAACATCAAAGGGCTGTTTACTTTCTTCCAGCAATTTAGCCAACTGGTAGGCAATCATCCCACCACCGAGAATAGTTACCTGGCGCACCCTGGTTTTCTCATGATGCAATAGCGAACTGATATCTTTTAAAGTACGGGTATCGCCCAGCAGATATATTTTATTGCCTGGTTTAATAACATCTTTACCTCCGGGTACAATAAATTTGCCTTCAGGGCTACGAATTCCGACAACAATGCAGTCAGGGCCAAGCGGCAACTTGTGCAGCGGAACCCCGGTTATACCGGCTTCCCGTTCGACTACCACCCCGAGCATCATAACCTTGCCCCGGTTGAAATATTCAATTTCGCTGGCATCGGGAAAATGCAGCATTTTAGATATTTCCATTGCTGCTACCCGCTCAGGGTTGATTACAATATCAATCCCCAGTTGCCTGGGCGTTAACACCGATGATTGATCAGCATAACCGGAGTTACGGATCCGACCGACTGTAATCGGCACATTATATTGTTTAGCCAGCATGCAGGCGATTATATTGACTTCATCTACATGAGTTACAGCTATAACCATATCGGCATTTTTTATACCAGCCTGCTCAAGCACAGCAGCATTGGCCCCGTTGTCCTGGATAACCATTACATCAAGAGATTCGCTGAAGCGCCTGGCCTTAAGTTCATTCTTTTCAATTACAACTACATCCTGATGCTTTTCCGACAGGTTGCGGGCCACCTCGTAGCCTACTCCACCCCCGCCGATTACGATAATATGCACGATAACCCTTCTTTCTTCATATTAACCTGTTTCGTATTAACCTAAAAAAAGAGACAGCGGCTACGCTGCCTCATCAGGGAGAAAAAGTTAAAGAAAATTTATTCCTGACCGGCAGCCCGGCAGGATCTCCCAGATCGAGAAAACCTCCGGACTTTCATCCCAATAAGAGAGGATTAAGACGGTCTTATTCACTTGTTTTATTATAAACGATTAATTTGGCAAAAACAACACCATTTTAAGAAATTCGATAGCATATTAATTTTATCCTTTTATGATGCGGAGATCTTGATAACCCTGTTGTTCAAAGAACCAACTTTGTCAATTTCAACAGTAAACTGATCCCCGGGGTTGAGGGGCCCAATACCTGACGGAGTTCCGGTCATAATTACATCACCAGGAAGCAGGGTCATACATCCCGAGACAAATTCAATAATCCGGGCTACAGTGAAAACATGATCACCGGTTGATGTTTCCTGAACCAGGTCTCCATTGAGATATCCTTTCAGAATCAGGCTTTCGGGATCGTCGATCGCCGTTTCAATAACCGGGCCTAGCGGGCAAAAGGTGTCAAACCCTTTAGCATAGGTCCACTGTCCCTTGGCTGGCTGCTTATCTCTGGCAGTAACATCCTTGGCACAGGTATAACCAAAAACATAATCTAACGCTTCGTCAGCCTCAACCCTGTAGGCGCTTCGCCCAATCACTACAGCTAATTCAGCCTCGTAGTCAACTCTATTGCTCTGTGTTGGATAATGAATTGATTCTTCAGGGCCGATTACCGCCGTAGAAGGTTTCATAAAAATAATCGGTTTTTTTGGTAATTCATGGTTCATTTCCTCGGCATGCCGACGATAATTCAACCCAAGACAGATAACTTTGGTAGGTTTACAGGGTGCAAGCAGCTTTACATTTTCAAGCAAATCCTTCCTGCCCGTTTCAACAGGAGAAAACCGGCACCAGTCGTTCCCCGGATCCTTAACTTCCCAAACTGTCAGTTCATCAAGGATGCCATATCGTTCTTTTTGTTCAGCCAGATATCTTACCAGTTTCACAACCTGATTCCTCCTAAATGCTTGATAGAACAATTGTAAAATAAAAGAGCCCGGCCACTAAGCCGGGCCACAGAGTTTTAATTTTTACCAGTTTTCGCAAACCACTTCAAAATGAGCCTGTGGATGGTCGCAGGATGGGCAGCTTTCCGGTGCTTCAGGCCCTTCATGGATATAACCACAATTCCGGCAGAACCAGGTAACAGTTTTTTCTTTCTTAAAAACCGTTCCTTTTGCTATGTTTGCCATCAAGGCAAGATAACGTTTTTCATGTTGTTTTTCAGCAACAGCTATAGCCTCAAACATATCGGCGATTTCGTTAAAACCTTCCTCACGGGCAGTTTTAGCAAACGCCGGGTACATCTCGGTCCACTCGTAATTTTCTCCACCGGCAGCTTCTTTCAGGTTTTCTAAAGTTGTTCCGATCACACCCGCCGGGAATGAAGCCTGGAGTTCCACTTCACCGCCTTCAAGCAGTTTAAAAAGTCGCTTGG
>CAZCHW010000304.1:0-2940 GCA_964498375.1 uncultured Syntrophomonadaceae bacterium
TAAATACATAGCTGTTGCTACAGCTTCTTCGTGATGGGGAATCATATGCACCAGAAAATCATATTCACTATTGATAAAAACATTCATCGAATTCATCATACCAGGCCTCATCATGCTAAAGCCATGCCTACTGCCCGGCTCAAACTGATCTGCTTCCACCTGGCTAGGTAGTAATGGGCAGCATGGTGGTAAAGAACTGTTGCCGGAAAATATCATTACTGAATAAACTATCGTTCCCAACAGGGCTACTATAACCACTAACAGGGTCACGAATAGTATTCTTTTCAAGCGAGACACCCCTATCCTTCGATCAGGTCTCTTTTTTTCGTTTCATACTCATCTTTATCAATTTCACCCCTAGCATACCTTAACTTGAGAATATCCAGGGGATTATCTGATTCTTTTATTCTGCTGTTTGTTCCGGTATTAGTTTTTTGAGTTGCAGCAACCACTGTCCAGATTAGTAAACCTAAAATAACTATAAAAAAGATAGGTACTATAAACAATGAGCCGTAACCTCCCATCATGCCAGGACCCATCATGCCGAAGCCTGCACCCCTGAGGCCCCAGATAAAGAGAAACCCTAGCAATATTAAAACCAGCATTACTACAACAACACTGCCGATAATTAAAGCTGTTTTTTGATTCTGGTTCATCTTTAAGCCCTCCCCGGTAGCTGAACCGTTTTTTGCAAGTTAATCATACTAATACTATAGCACTACTGTGATATATAGTCAAAATATTCAATTTAGTGCAGTTGAAAAGTTTTAGCGGCAGCTTGACGTCATGTGTCAGTAGTGGTATTATATCACTACTGACAATATGACTACAGGAGGCGAAACTATTGTGTGATGCAAATCAGTGCGATTGTGATAATCAGGGTTTGAAAATTGAAGGGTTTATTGTTCCCTGTATCCTTTTCTTGCTCAGGAAAAAGGCTATTCATGGATATGAGATTATAGAAGAGCTTAGTAGTCTGGAATTTGTCGATGTGGTTCCTGATCCCAGCGTTGTTTACCGCCACCTGAGAAGATTGGAAGAAGAAGGTAAAGTATCTTCTAAACTGGAACCTGGCAAAGGGGGACCGGCTCGCAAGGTTTATGCAATGACTCCGGAAGGTGAAGAATACCTGCATATGTGGGCAGCTAAAATACGTCGCCGTAAAGCAGCGTTAAACAAGTTTATAGACGCTTACGAAGAGGCCTATCATGAAAGTCAATGATTAATGCAATCAAGAATTTAATGGAGGGTTAACTGTGCAACATTTAGATTTAAATAAATTTAAAGAGTTCGCTGCAGCAGGTTTTGTCAAAAAAGAATTGGTAGTTACCGATAATTTTAAAATGCTCTTCATTTGTTTTGAGCCTGGGCAAGCCGTGGAGCCTTGTGTGATGAGCCGCAGTACTGCCTTTTATATTGTGGAAGGTACAGGTGTGGTCATTGAAGCAGGTAAGGCAGTTCAGGTTTCGGGTGGGTCGCTAGTATTGATTAAGCCGGATTTTGAAAGACAAATAAAAGCCGAAAGTAAAATGGTTGTTTTAGCAATGCAGTACAGCAGAAACTTATAACTTGAGAAGGAGTTACAATGACAACCTTAATTGTTATTTACGGACTTTTGGCCGTTTGCCTGGTCTGGTCTTTACTGAAAAACAGGCAGAAGACGATACAGTCATTTAAAGTAGCTGCCAGGGCGCTCTGGAAGATGGCTCCGGGCTTGTTAGCTATAGTTGGGGTGGTAGGGTTAATTTTAGGTGTCTTGCCGCCAGAAACTATCACTAAGCTCGTCGGCGAAGAGGCCGGGTTTCTGGCTACGGCCACTGCGGCCGTGTTGGGTGCGGTTACTTTGATACCAGCTTTAATCTCGTTTCCTCTTGCAGCATCGCTTATTAGATCAGGGGCAACGGTTACTACCATAGCAGCATTTATCACCACCCTGGTGATGGTTGGCTTTGTTACCGCACCGATGGAAATTAAAGCTTTGGGCAAAAAGTTTACCCTGCTGCGAAATGGCTTAAGTTTTGTGGCCGCCCTGATTATAGCCGGGTTGATGGGAGTGATTTTAGGATGAACCTGATCAAAAAGTTTAAAGCTCCTATGTTATTGGTTCTAATTTACCTGGCCCTGGCAATCTGGTGGCCTGATATTTCCGGGCGTTCTACTAAAGTTGCCTTTGATTATCTGCGGGAGATGGTCTTGATCATTCCCCCGGTATTTGTTTTGATGGGTCTGCTTGAAGTATGGGTGCCCAAGGAACAAATCAAAAAGTTGATCGGTGCAGGTTCAGGCTTAAAAGGGTTTTTCTTTTCCTTTTTGATGGGTACTTTACCGACCGGTCCGCTCTATATTGCTTTTCCCATGGCGGGTACTCTATTGCATAAGGGGGCCAAAGTTTCGAACATAGTAGTATTTTTAGGGGCCTGGGCAGCAATAAAAATTCCCCAGCTATTGGTGGAGACAGAATTTCTCGGCTTTCCTTTCACGGCGCTGCGTTTTGCTTTAACATTGACTGCAGTCTTTGTGATCGGCCTGATTCTGGAAAAAATAATTAAACCGGAAGATATTCCGCAATTACAAGATTAGAGGAGGAAAAATAAAATGGTTGAACAAGTTTTTAAAATGACTTTAGGGGATAAAAAAGCAGTAGAAAAAATAATCTTTGATGAGAATGTGCACTATCTGCATATGGTTTTCAACGAGAATGAAGGACTGCCCGAACATTATTCAAACTCTACCGTTTATATGACTGTTCTCAGAGGGATGTTATCAATTCAGCTGGATGAACAGGATAACCATGAATACGAGGCAGGCACCGTCTTGAAGATCCCCTTTAAGACAAAGATGAATGTCCGCAACTTGCATTCAGATACCCTGGAATTAATTGTAGTCAAAGCTCCTGTGCCAAAGCAGTAATTGAACAAGCTAAGAAGGGGTCGGGTCTTG
>CAZCHW010000305.1:0-2931 GCA_964498375.1 uncultured Syntrophomonadaceae bacterium
CTATCACAAAATCAAGCCTTTATCGATCGGTTGAAAATTCCGGTCAGCTTTAGCCGGGAGATCAATCTGAACAAATACCAGGGTTACATTGTGCCCGATTTTCAAAACAACCGGGTGGATAGTATCGGCGATGCGCTGCCTTGCGTTGCACATCTGGATCATCATGGTAAAGACAAAACTTCGGTTAAAGCAGAATTCAGTTTAATTCGAACTGATGTAGGCTCAACAAGCACCCTGGTGTCCTTGCTGATGAAATATTCCGGTTTGAAAATTGAGCCGCCCGATCAGGTTGTCGTAGCCACTGCGCTGACCTTTGGAATCCAAACCGATACAGACCAATATAAAAATATTACTACCTCAGATCTGGAAGCCCTGATCTATCTTTCTGAAAATGTTGACCGCGATTTTTTAGAAGGGATTAACAGCATGCCCCCTTCACTGCAAACCCTGGAAATTTTTAACCGGGCAAAGGAAAATGAAACTGTCTACCGGGACTGGGCTTTTTACGGGATCGGTTATATTGATGCTAAAAACCGCGATTCAATAGCCATAGCTGCTGATATGCTGCTTCGCAACAGCGATCATATGGTTGTTGCTGTATTTGCGATCATTGAAAACCAGCGTAAGCAGGAGACATTTCTCGATGTGTCGTTACGTTCTAACAGCAGCAGTATCGATTTAAACAGAGTGATCAAAAGGATCACCCCTAACGGCGGGGGCAGAAAATACAAGGGTGCATACCAGGTTAAATTAAACTACCTGCAGAATACTCCCGACCGCGAGATGCTCTGGCAGGTAGTTGAAACTGCTACCCTGGAGACCTTGCGCAAGAGCAGGGACAGTCTCTATATCACAGGTTTGCAGCGGATCTACAGTAATATAAAAGATAAGATAAGTTCACTGGTTAAATGATATTATTACCGCAGCCTGGGAGAAAAAGGGTAAGCACCAATAGAAAGAATGGTCAGGCAATCATCATTAGATCTGTAGGGAGTGTATTGTAAGTTGAACTTTGAAATGGCGGTGGAACCTGAGCCGGGGCTGATCCTGGAAGAAGCTTTAGTTTTTGCCTTCAGAAACGACCAGCTGCTGGTACTATGCGAGACTGACAGGTGCCGGGTTCCTCTTTCAGCTGAATTAGAGACTATGAAGACTGCAGTACTAAAAAGGCATTATCTTGGCAAGTTGGATAATCAGCCCTGTTTTTCTGTTGAGCTCGACCCCTTTAGCCCAGAGCCTGCAGATGGTAATTTTATGGGGTTGCGCGAACTGTTTGGCATGATTGATGAGGAAATATTTGCGATGGCTCTGCATGCCGTGCAAATTGTTGACTGGGACCGGATGCACCAGTTCTGCGGAAGGTGCGGGGCAAAAACTGAATATGCAGTTAGCGAGCGGGCTAAAGTATGCCGCCCCTGCAGCGCTTTTTATTATCCCCGGATTGCTCCGGCGGTGATTGTCGCTGTGCGTTGGAATGACCGGTTGTTACTGTTACGCAATAAACAGTTCCGGCACGATTTTTACAGTGTTCTGGCAGGTTTTGTCGAACCGGGAGAAACATTGGAAGAATGCCTGATCCGAGAAGTTCGGGAAGAGGCTGGTATAGAGGTTAAAAATATCCGTTATTTTGCCAGCCAGCCCTGGCCCTTTCCCAATACATTGATGATCGGTTTTACAGCCGATTATGCAGGTGGCCTGCTTCGTCCTGATGGTGAAGAAATTTCTGATGCCGGATGGTTTCGTGTGGATGAATTCCCTCCGATCCCAGGGGCAATCAGTATCGCCCGTAAACTGATTGATGCTTTTGTAGAAGAACAAAAACAACCCCGCAGGTGAACGCGGGATTGTTAATTAGCAAAGCCGTTCCTGTCAAAAATTCGCGGGGTCAGGTCAAAAGGTTTACAGGTTGCCTTTTAACCCGAGAGCGTCGGCTTCCTGCTGCATCGCCTTAATTGTTTCCTCCATAACTTCGGTTAACTCCATCCCGAGCATTTTTGCTCCTTCTTCGATTATGTTGCGGTCAACACCGGCAGCAAAATTTTTATTCTTATATTTCTTTTTCAGCGAACTAACCGTTAAGTCAAGTACACTTTTACTGGGCCGCATCAATACTGAAGCTACAATCAGGCCGGTCAGCTCATCAATGGTGTATAAAACTTTTTCCATCTTTGCCACCGGTTCCACATCAGAGCAGATCTTCCAGCCATGACTGACAATTGCCCTGATATAGTCTTCCGGCCACCCTTCATCGGTTAAAATCTCTTTGGTTTTAGTGCAATGTTGTTCGGGGTATTTCTCATAATCGAGATCGTGAGCCAGCCCGATAACCCGCCATTTTTCTAGGTCTTCCTCGCCAAATTTATCAGCGTAATAACCCATTACTGCTTCAACAGCCAGGGCGTGGTTAATTAGGGCCTCGCTCTTGTTGTATTTTTTTAACAGGGCCATTGCCTCTTCACGTGTAGGTTTTTTAGTTGCCATAAGATCAATTCACTTCTTTCTCTAATATTTTATTTACATTTCTCCCGGTGGTTCTAAAAATCCTGCCTGCTATTCAGGTGTTTGGTTTTCAACTTGCTGGATCCCCGGGTTCATTTCGTATTATAATAAATACAGTAGTTGGTTGGCTACAAAACCATAAAAGGAGTGACCGGCATGAAACTGTTAGTTTGCACGGACGGATCAGAGCACAGTCGGAAAGCCCTTGAAAAAGCAGCGCTCGTAGCCACGGCGCCCTTCATAAATGAGGTGGCGTTAATCAATGTATATGACGGTAAAGTAGATCTTTACGGAACTGGCTGGGGTGGCAGGGACTACATTGTCACAGAGGAAGATGTTGCCCGTCTGAGAAAAATTCATGAAGATGAAAAGCTAAAGCGTCAAAAAATGTTAGAAGAAGATCAGAAAATGTTTGCAGAACAGGGTATAGAC
>CAZCHW010000306.1:0-2909 GCA_964498375.1 uncultured Syntrophomonadaceae bacterium
CTTCAAGCAGCATTTTAAAGTGACAGGAGTAGACCTGAGCAAGGGAATGCTCGAGCAGGCAATTGCCAGAAACCCAGAGGTAAACTACCTGGAAGGCGATATGCGAACGGTTGATCTCAACGGCAGGTATGATGTTGTGGCAATTCCTGATTCAATCATGTATATGACTACCCTTGAGGATTTAGATCAGGCGATTGGCAATGCGGTGCGTCACTTAAAGCCAAAGGGTATCCTGCTGGTTATTACGCATACCAAAGAGGATTTTAAAGAAAATAATTTTGCCTATTCTGGCGCAAAAAAAGGGGTACACGTTACTGTTTTCGAAAACAACCATATTGTTTCCGACAGCACCTATGAGGCGACCATTGTTTACTTGATCCGCGAGCAGAATGAACTAAAAATTTATCATGAAGTTCATACTCTGGGGCTTTTTTCGTATGATCAGTGGCTCGCTCTTTTTGCAAAGCACCGCTTGCAGTTAGAGGTTTTTAGCGCCGATCACTTATATGATCAGTACCTGACGGAAAACGGCGAATATAAGCTGAAAGTACTTCTCGGCAGCTGAGCTAATCGACATCAGCAATTTGTTGAGCGGTAACATGTTTTAAATGGATCTGTTGAACATCATAAAGTGGGGGGTTGGCAGGTGAAAAAAAATGTTCTGGTCTTAACCGGTAGTCCGCGTAGAAACGGTAACAGTGAAAAGATGGCCGACGCTTTTATCCGGGGGGCAGTCGCTGCAGGGCATGAAGTGCATAAGTTTAATGCAGGGGCTAACAAGATTGGTGGTTGTAAAGCTTGTAAAAAATGCTGGTCAAAAGGTGAACCCTGTATCTACAGGGATGACTTTGATCAACTCACCCCCCTGCTTGAAGAGGCTGAAATACTGGTTTTAGCTTCTCCCTTGTACTGGTTTACTCTTTCAGCGCAGATTCTTGCCCCGATTAACCGGTTCTATGCCTACCAGAGTGACAACTGCCAGCGCCCTTTAAAAATCAGGGAAAGCTGCCTGCTTGTCTGCGGTGCAGACGAAGATATGCAGATATTCGATGGCACAATTGCTACCTATAAATCGATAGTTACGTACATGAAGTGGAAAGATCGCGGTATTCTGGTGGTTCCAAAGGTGCAGGATAAAGGAGATATTGATGAAACCGAGGCTCTGGATAAAGCAAAGGCGCTTGGTCGATCATTATCATAGTTAACATCAACCGGGAAAGGGGTGAAAGCGATGCCATCAACAGGAGAAAAGCCGGGTAAAGGCGATTACAAGTGCACTAATTGCGGTAATATTGTTCACCTTGATGCAGATACCGATGCTTTACCGCCATGCCCCCGATGTGGTAACAAAGAATTTGAAAAGCTTTAAAGTTTTAATTTTGCCAAGACAGCCGGCTCAATTTGAGCCGGCTGTCTTATTTGCTAGAGGATGTACTGATGGTCGTTTATTTCCGGTAGTGACTGCTGGAAAATCAGGAAGCCTTGATTTCTAATTTCAGCTTAATATTGTTATCATCAGTTATTTGATTAAATTGCCGGCGAATTCTATTAGATATCTGATCAACCTGATTACGGTCAAGTTCTATCAGTAAAACTATGTATTGAGAATCTGCAACTTTGGTAATAACATCTCCTCTGCGTAAACTTTCAACTAAAATATTTTCTATAATATTCATTTTTTCCTTTTGGCTTGCATTGGAAAATGTTGCATGGCTATTCCACTCCAGTGTTAGCATAACCAGAGTTATTTGTCTGCCGGTTCTTTCAGATCGACGTTGCTCCAGACGGTATAAGTAGCGGAAAAAATCTTCATCACATACGAAGGGGCCATTTTGAAGATCTCTTTCTTTTAAGGTTTCATTAATTGATGTCAGAGATATAAGATCAGAGTGTCTGGAATTAGATTTAATCTTTCGGTATAAATCCCGAATTTCAGGGGATGGCTTGACATTAAATTGTTGATAGAGGTAAGAAGTAAGTAGTTCATAGTGGCATAAAGCTTCCTGGTGTTTACTAAGTTTTAATAAGCTTTCCATAAAAAGTATCTGTAATGAGTCAACTTCTGAGAAGAGATCAATTTTAAATGCTCGTTCGCAGGCCTGACAGGCTTCCTCATAAGAACCTTCAGCCATTAGTATCTTAATCTTTCCAATCAGGCTTTGCAGGTATAGATTACGGTAATAACGTCTGCTTGGTAAAATCCAGCTTGCATCTGGGTATTCAGGAAGATAGTCGCCTTTATATAACAAGACAGCTTTTTTGTAGTTAGCCAGAGCTGCCTGAGGATCTGTGCCGGCAAGTGACAGGCCTTTCATAGTTGCTTCAGTCATTTTATCAGTATCAACCAGGCAGTTGTAGTTGGTAGTAAAATGATAACTGCCTTTGCTTGCGCTGATCTCAAAAGGCTCCTGACCTTTAGGGTAATATTTGTTAATCAGCTTTCTCAAGCGATGTACTAATGCGTGAAGAGCAGCTTCCTGGTTTTCATAGTAATGATCAGGCCAAAGTGATTCAACAATTTTATCGGTAGGGATGGAGATATCACGGTTTGTTATAAAATATTTAAATAGATCCCATAATTTGGCAGACCTTTTGTTGTGTTCGGTAAGGCTGATGGCTTCTTTTCTAAGCTGAAAGGAACCAAGCGTTTTAATACTGAGCAATGTGTAATCACGTCCCACGTTAAATAATCATCGATATTGCTCATCGCGCCTGAATTAGAAGTTGGTGCCGAATATATAAAGTATGTAACTCTGTAAAACTCAATAAAGGCAGCGTAAAAAAACAAATTTATAATGTTTGGCAATTACCTAATGTTTTAGTCCCAGGAGTTATGATTCACATGTGTAATAATTAAGTTAAGCCCATATAATTGTGTAAAATCGAGGAGCCATTTCTCCTCACCTTCG
>CAZCHW010000307.1:0-2907 GCA_964498375.1 uncultured Syntrophomonadaceae bacterium
TAGAATATAATCCCGGACCGGTTTACCCGACCAGTCCTAAAGAAAAATAAATATGATCCAGTGAAGCTGGAAACCGGGAGGTTTTCTATTTTGTCTGATCAGATTGATCTTTCCAAGCTGGAAAAGAAAATTATTATTCGCCAGGTGAAAGAACCAGATATTGACCCCATCGTCGCCCTGACAAAAACCTGTTTTCCCAATATGGACCCATGGACCAGGGAACATCTGGAAAGCCATATTAAGATATTTCCCGAGGGGCAGTTTTGTGTTGAATATGATGGCCGGATTATCGGAGCTTCCTCCAGCCTGATTGTCGATTTCAACGAATATGAAGACCGTCACACCTTTGATGAAATCACTGATGACGGCTACATTACCAACCACGATCCTGAAGGTAAACATCTTTATGGCATCTCAATCATGGTTCACCCTGATTTTCGGCGGCTTCACATCGGAACCCGCATCTACGAAGCCCGTAAAGACCTCTGCCGCCGTCTCAACCTGAAAAGTTTTCTTGTCGGCGGACGTATTCCCCACTATCATAAATATGCCGATCAGATGCCGGCTACTGAATACGTGCAGCAGGTAATCCAGCAAAAAATCTATGATCCGGTGCTCAGTTTCCAGTTGCTCAATGATTTCAAGTTGAAACAGGTTAATCCTGAATACCTGAGCGATGACAAGGCTTCACTTAAGTATGCTGTTTTGCTCGAGTGGAACAATGTTGATTACCTGCCTAAATCAAAACGGCTCTACCTGCGTGCTTTTCCGGTACGCATCTGCTCGGTCCAGTATATGCTTAAAAAAATTAATTCCTTTGAAGACTTTGCTTCCCAGTGCGAGTATTATGTCGATGTGGCTGCACTTGATGAAGCCGATTTTGTCCTTTTTCCAGAAACCTTTACCATCCAGCTTCTGTCGTTTCTAGATGAAACAGTGCCGGGCCTCCAGGTGCGCCGCCTGGCGCAGTTTGCCGACCGCTATATTGATCTCTTCAGCATGCTGGCAGTAAAGCATAACGTCAACATCATTGCCGGGTCGCACTTTGCCGAAGAAAATGAACTGATTTACAATGTCAGTTACCTCTTCCAGCGCGATGGTTCGATTGATCGTCAATACAAGCTGCATATCACTCCTGATGAAAAACAGTGGTGGGCAATTCAGCCGGGCAATGAATTGAAAATATTTAATACCGATTGCGGTAAAATTGCGATCCTGATCTGTTACGACATCCAGTTTCCCGAACTGGCCCGCCTGGCTGCCGAGCGTGGTGCCCGGATTATCTTTGTTCCCTTTTGCACCGACGACCGGCAGGGTTACCTGCGAGTGCGTTACTGTGCCCAGGCCAGGGCAGTGGAAAATCAGGTTTACACCGCAATCGCCGGTACAGTCGGCAATTTAACCCACGTGCCCCGCACCGATACCATGTACGCACAGTCGGGTATATTTTCTCCTTCCGATTTTACTTTTGCCCGAGACGGGATCGTCGGTGAGTGCAGCTCCAATATTGAAACAGTGGTTATTGGCGAAGTCGACCTGGAAATACTTCGCCGGGCCCGCAGCACCGGAACAGTAACCCACTTGAAAGATCGCCGCCGCGATCTCTATCGTGTTCAGGATTTGACAGAAAACGATATATCTGAAAAATAATTTTCCGCCTCTTAATAATATTAACCTGCTGCCGATAAGAGTAATAAGGATTGGTTTGCTCAGCAGTTTTATGAAGGGAGTGCGGGAAAATTTCTATTATCAGCAAAGTCTACCTGTTTAATGCTTACCGCAAACAGGCTGGCGAAAATGTGAAATCGAAGGAAAATGAAGCTCAGCCCGGGATGAAAGTGTGCAAGCAACCCCGGGATAACTCAGACAGTGAAAAATTTTCACCTGCTGAAAAAACTACTGCCCGCATTTACGAGCTTAACCGACATCTTGAAGATGCCCGCGCCTCAATTGACATCGTTAAAACCGTTCAGGATGCCCTGGCAGAGATTGAACTAATTCTCCAGCGAATGCGCAAGTTATCTGTTCAGGCCGCCGGAGAAAAGCTTTCCCCCTTTGAGCAAAATCTGGCTCAGAAAGAAATTGAAAACTGTATTGCTGAAATCGATCGCATCGCTGCCGATACCGAAAACAGGGCAGCCGGAATTTCCGGGGCGATTTCACCCGGCCCGGGCAAACCGTTGCACTAAAACTGCCGGGATATTTTTGACCTGTTCCATCAGCCTCGTAACAAAGTTTAGCTGATCGAAATTTATTGAAAACTTGCGCGAGCCAGGTAAGGGGTGGTTAGCGCAAGTTTTTTGTCAAGATAAAGTTGTCAACAACCCCGTCCCCTTGACAATTAATTTTTTTTATTTACCCCTTAATTTAATTGAAAGGCTGTCGATAATTATCCATAAGGGTGTTTATACCCCGCCTTAACCAGGTTTCAGCCTGTTTCAGGCAGACGGTCAAGTAAGCTCGGGAAAGGAGGTTGCAGTAAGTCAGGGCATAGTGGATAAGCGAATGGTTAATCGGTAAAAGGTGCCCCTGCTTCAGCGGGTTCCCGCCAACCGATAATATCCGCCGAATACACAGGCAGCTCCTGGGCAGGAAGAAATAAATACGGCACAGATGCCGACTACACTCAATCACGGAGGATTGAAAAAATGAGAATCAACAATAATATTTCAGCTTTGAATGCCTATCGTAATTTAGTTAGTACAGATAACCGTTTAAACAAATCTCTCGAGCGCCTTTCGTCCGGCCTGCGTATTAACCGCGCCGCCGATGATGCCGCCGGGCTAGCCATTTCTGAAAAAATGCGCGGCCAGATCCGCGGTTTAAACCAGGCGATGAGAAACGCCCAGGACGCGATCAGCCTGATCCAGACCGCTGAAGGCGCCCTGAACGAAACCCACTCCATTT
>CAZCHW010000308.1:0-2903 GCA_964498375.1 uncultured Syntrophomonadaceae bacterium
CCAGTGTGCGCATCAATAGCGGTGATGCTGGTCCAGTGTTCAGGGATCTGCCAATGCATGTTAATCATCCTCTCCTTTAAAATATTTAATTGTTTTTTTAAGCCCAATTAATAAGCCAATCAGAGCAAGGGCTGATCCAAAAGTAATAATTAAACCAACAATATTTTCCATATACTCAGGTTTAACCAGCAATATTAAGCCCAGCACCATCATCAAACTGCCGGCAATAAGCTTAAGTAAGCGCCCCTTCTCTTCGGTCATTTTAATTGAACGCATTCTAATAACAGCAATCATAAAAATAATAATCTCAATCAGCAGGTAGAGGAAAATATAGAGAGCAAAGAGTAGAATAAAATAGTAAAATGGCAGTTCCATTCCACTGATAATAGACGACCAGATAAAGGGAAACCCTGCAGTACAGGGCAATTCAATCAGTGATATGCCTAGAGCCATCACTGCAGTTGCCAAGACAGCAGGGAAAATTGATTCGGTGTAAAAGATCCGGCGAACCTGACCGTAATACTTTTGTTTGTACGATTCTGGAATGGCAAAGGTTAGTCCATCTGCAGATATCAGATAGTCTTTTATACCAGCCAGTCCCAGAATGATTACCAGGGCTGCAACAAGGTTACGCACCCAAAACAGCTGCCCGGCAAAGATCATTATATTTAAAACACCAAGCATAAAGAGACCGTAAACAGCTGAAGTAACCATTAAAAATGTGAGCCCAACCAGCAAAATTTTCTTTCTTGATGCTGAATGAACTATAATAGCCAGTAAAAAGGTTAGAACAAACAGGGAACAGGGATTAAAGCCATCCAGGATTGCAATGATCATAGTTGTTAAAAGCAAGGGTGTTTCGAGCAGATTAACTTCACCGTACAGGGGCAGGTTTATCCTGGTACCAGTAACGGTTGTTGTATCACCTGACAGATCTGCAGTAATTGACTCAATGATCTCTTTCTGGGTGTTTTCCGAAAAACCAAGCCAGTATTGGTCCTGATAAACTAATGTCGGGAAGCCGTAAATTTCTATACCAAGTTCGCTGCTCTTCTGATCGTATACTTCCCGTCCCTCAGGATAGTGGAAAACCTCATAGATTTCCACTCGAACCGGGTAATCTTCGAAAAGCCCTACATGTTCTTCAGGTTTGCTGCAGACCGGACAATAGCCCCAGAAATAGTACAGCACTGCTTGTTCATCATCTGCAAACCCGGTCTGAACTGCAGCTTCGGCGGAACCCTGGAATACTGACTGTAATAATATACCAATGAATAGTAACAGTACAGTTATTCGTCTGCTGTACCTTTCAAAATTCATTATTCCCCCAAATATGCTTTAACAATACTTTCATCCTTGCTCAAAACCTCGGCATTACCTTCCATGACAATTTCACCAGTTTCAAGGACATAGCCGCGATCAGCAAGCTTAAGAGCCACTTTGGCATTTTGCTCGACCAGCAGAACAGTCGTTCCTTCGCTGTTGATCTGCTTGATTATGTCCATAATATTCTGCACAATAATCGGAGCCAGACCCATCGACGGTTCATCAAGCATCAATAGTTTTGGTTCGGTCATCAAGGCGCGTCCGATTGCCAGCATTTGCTGCTCGCCGCCTGAAAGAAACCCGCCCATTTGTTTTTGTCTTTCCTTTAATACGGGAAATAATTCGTAAACTCGTTCGACTCTCTTTTTCCGTTCAAGATTGTCCTTTAGAGTAAAAGACCCAAGTTCAAGATTTTCCAGAACAGTGAGTTCTTTAAAGATCATCCGCCCTTCGGGAATATGAATTAAACCCTTTTCAACAATCGAGTAAGGAGCTGAGTGAGTGATATCTTCACCGTAAAACAGTACCGATCCTTCAGAAGCCGGTATAATACTAGATATCGTTTTCAGGGTGGTACTTTTACCGGCGCCGTTAGCACCGAGTAAAGTCACAATTTCACCCTGCATAACTTCAATATTTATACCGCGCAGGGCATAGATTTGCCCGTATCTGGTTTCAAGATTTTTTAGTTGCAACACTACTTCACTCATACGGCATCCTCCTCTTCTTCCTTACCAAGGTATGCCTCGATAACCCGTGGGTTATCACGCACTTCCTTGGCCGCTCCTTCAGCGATTTTGACGCCGTAATCAATGACAAAGATTTTTTCTGACACCTTCATCACCAGCCCCATGTCGTGCTCAATTAAAAATATTGTAATTTTACGCTCATCCCGAATGCGGCGCATCAGGGAAATTAAGTCTGCTTTTTCTTCCTTATTCAAACCGGCAGCCGGCTCATCGAGCAGCAATAATTTAGGCTGCGTAGCCAAAGCCCTGGCCCATTCAACCCGACGCTGATCACCATAGGGAAGATTTTTCGCGATGTAATTCTTTTTATCGAGAATTCCTACAAAATCGAGGCATTCTTCAGCAAAATCGTGAATTCGTTTTTCTTCTGCCTTTTGAGAGCCGGTCCTGAGCACCGCTCCGACGAACCCCGCACTGGTCCGGGTATGCATTCCGGACATTACATTTTCCAGAACAGTCATCTGTTTGAAAAGACGCAGGTTCTGAAAAGTCCGGGCAATACCCATATGCGTTATCAGGTGAGGCTTTTTATACATAATGTTATCGCCAAGGAAAAGCATTTCCCCGTCACTTGGCTTATAAAAACCGGTTATACAGTTAAAAACACAGGTTTTTCCGGCCCCGTTCGGCCCGATCAGGCTGCGGATTGAACCTTCTTCAATTTCTAGTGACAGCTTGTTAACGGCGCAGAGGCCGCCAAAACGCAAAGTCAGATCTTTTATTTCCAGTAGCGCCACTGCAACACCCCATTATTTTTTAATTAATAAGTTTTGCCTGTCCGGCCAGATACCCTGAGGCCGATACAACATTAAGACCAACAACAGGACA
>CAZCHW010000309.1:0-2902 GCA_964498375.1 uncultured Syntrophomonadaceae bacterium
CTGAACCACTTCTTTCATGATCGGTTTTAACATACCCGTTACCGCATTTTTAATATCTTCGATCGCTTCATATATAATCCGGTATAACCTTATATCCACCTGATCATGCTCTGCCAGTTTGCGCGCATTGCTGTCCGGGCGAACATTAAACCCAATCACAATAGCATTCGAAGCAGATGCAAGCATAACATCCGATTCGTTAATTGCACCAACGCCGGTGTGAATTATTTTTATCTGAACCTCTTCGAGGCTTAGCTTGAAGAGTGCTTCCTGCAGCGCTTCAACTGAACCCTGGACATCGCCTTTTAAGATCAGGTTCAAATCTTTAACTTCGCCTTCCTGGATCTGCTTGAAAAGGTCATCAAGGGTAACCCTCTGGGTTTTCTGGGTTGCCTCTTTAATTTTTACCGCTCGTTTTTCCGCAACCTGACGGGCGACACGGTCATCGTTTACTACCTGGAAGATATCTCCGGCCATTGGTACATCGCTGAGCCCCTGGATCTCCACTGGAGTTGAAGGACCTGCAGACTTGACCCGTTCGCCGCGATCATTGATCATCGCTCTAACTTTTCCTGCAATAGAGCCGCAGATGATCGGATCACCAATCTTTAAAGTACCGTCCTGGATTAATACGGTTGCTACCGGGCCGCGTCCGCGATCAAGTTTAGCTTCGATTACCGTTCCCCGGCCGGCCCTATCCGGGCTTGCTTTTAATTCTGCTACTTCAGCCAGCAGTAAAATCATTTCCAGTAACTCTTCGAGCCCATCACCGCGTAAAGCGCTAACTGGTACAAAGATTGTATCGCCGCCCCATTCCTCGGAGATCAGTCCATGTTCAGAAAGCTGTTGTTTTACCCGATCAGGGTTGGCGTCAGGCTTATCGATTTTATTAACAGCAACCAGGATCGGCACCTGCGCCGCCTTGGCATGGTTTAAAGCTTCAATGGTTTGCGGCTTTACGCCGTCATCAGCAGCAACTACCAGGATGGCAATATCGGTCACCTGAGCGCCCCTGGCCCGCATTGCTGTAAAAGCTTCGTGACCCGGTGTGTCGAGAAAGACAATTTTTCGGTCGTTTATCTTAACCTGATAGGCTCCGATATGCTGAGTTATTCCCCCAACTTCGCCAGCGGTCACATTAGCATTTCTGATTGCGTCAAGTAACGAGGTCTTGCCGTGGTCGACGTGGCCCAGCACTGTAACAACCGGCTTACGGGAAATCTCTTTTAAATCATCATCATCTTCATCAAATGATAAAAGCTCTTCTTCTACCGGATCCTCGATATACTCAAATTCGAAACCGTGCTCTTCAGCCACAAGCTCGACCGTTTCCGGAGCAAGAGCCTGATTTATATTGGCCATAATACCCATTTCCATCAGAAAATTGATCAGCTGGGCCGGGGTTATATCCACCCTTGCCGCCAATTCAGCTACAGTAATCTGTCCTTCAAGCTTTAAAACCGGTTTTTTTGCTTTTTGCATTGCCGCTCTTTTTTCTTCCTGAATGGCCTTGCGGGCTTTACGGCTCGGCGCTGGTTTCTCTTCAACCTTGGCTGCCGGTTTCTCCTTCACTTTCTCCTCAGTTTTAACCGGTTCTGCCACAGTTTTTTTCTGTGTTTTTTCCGGTTCCCTGTCCGGCTCCTGTGGGGGTTTCTCATCAGACTGGCCTGTCAATATAGCCATAACCCGTTTAGCCTGATCATCTGTCAGGGTACTCATGTGGTTATTAACTTCTATATCCATTCCTTCCATTACTTCAATCAGCTTCTTGCTGGTTGTTCCCAGCTCTTTGGCCAACTCATAAACTCTTACTTTACTCATTTATACTACACCTCCATCGAGTAGGCCCTCCTTGTATTCAAACCACGGAATCGCTCTGCCTAATACTCTTTTTTATTGTTCCAGGTCTTGATCAGGCAGTGCTTCAATTATTGCCCTGATTACCTGTTCCGGAATTATATGCTGCAGGTTTCTCTCCAGCCTTTTTCCCTTAACCGCTTTGTGCAAACATTCAGCGCTGGGGCAGATATACGCGCCCCGGCCCGATTTTTTACCGGAGGGATCAAGAACTACTTCACCTTCCGGTGTTCTGACAATTCGAATTAGATCTTTCTTTGCTTTCTTTTCCTGACAACCGATACAGATTCGCAAAGGAATTTTGCGTTTCTTAACCATTGTCGGCAGGCTCCTCCTCCGTTTCGGCAGGCTCTTCTGCTTCAATGATCTCTTCAGTCTCTTCATTTACATCTGATTCTTTTATTTCTGTCTCTTCATCAATCCCTGGTTTTTCAAGGAGATCTTCAAGGGTGACCTCTTCAGGCTCTTTGCCCGCTATTTTTTTCTCAGCATCAGGATCAGCCAAACCGATTGCCGATAGGCTTTTTTCAGTAAACTGGGTTTCACTGGAAATGTCAATCTTCCAGCCGGTTATCTTAGCGGCCAGTCGGGCATTTTGGCCTTCTTTACCGATTGCCAGAGATAACTGACTATCCGGAACTACTACTGTTGCAGTCTTATTTTCTGAATCAAGTATAACAGAAGCTACTTTAGCCGGGCTTAACGCATTGGCAATATATTCCTCTGATTCTTCACTCCACTTGACAATATCGATTTTCTCGCCTTTCAGCTCATTGCTGATCGCCTGGACCCTGCTTCCCTTCGGCCCGACGCAGGCGCCAACCGGGTCAATATCCTTATTATTCGAATACACAGCCAGCTTAGACCGATGACCTGCTTCCCGGGCAGCAGCTTTAATTTCTACAATTCCTTCGTAAATTTCCGGTACTTCCATTTCAAAAAGCCTTTTTAAAAAACCGGTATGAGTCCTTGAAACAATAATTTGCGGCCCCTTGGTCGTTTTTTTTACGTCGACAATATAGGTTTTAACTCTTTCGCCCTGACG
>CAZCHW010000310.1:0-2876 GCA_964498375.1 uncultured Syntrophomonadaceae bacterium
AAGTAATCGTCAGTGCTCCTTTTAAGATTGCCGACAGTGCCCAAAAAATGCCACCCGACAGTGCCATGTTCGTTTACGGAGTCAACCATGATAAGTATGATCCCCTGGAACACCATATTTTGTCGGCAGCCAGCTGTACTACCACCGGACTGGCCCACATGATTAAACCGCTGCTGGAGACCAGGGAAACAGCGCACATTGTGACCGCATCCATGTCGACAGTTCATGCAGCCACCAATAACCAGAATATATTAGATGCCGTACCAAAAAGCGGTGCTTCAGACCAACGCAAGTCGCGCTCAGTGTTTAACAATATAATTCTCACCACTACCGGGGCTGCCCGGGCCCTGGAGGATATTTTGCCGGAAATAAAAAGTATCGGTTTCATGGCTGATTCAGTCAGGATCCCGACAAGTACTGCCTCGCTGATTATGCTTAACGTAACTTTTAAAACCAGCCTTGGTGAGACGGGCGAACCTTTGGTCAATCGCTTTTTAATCAATGATATCTACCGGAAAGCCGCCGACGGAGCACAAAAAACTATGATTGTTTTTAGTGAAAAGCAGAATGTTTCCGCCGATTTAATCGGCCATCCGGCTGCTATAGTCATTGAAGGCGTAGAAACGCATACCCGGACAGGCTTTATTTCACTTGATACCAACACCCTTCTCGAATGCGGGGTAAAATCGGGCTGTGACATCAATGTTCCTGTAACCCACGCTAAGATCTTTGGCTGGTATGATAATGAACTGGGCAGTTATGTTAATTTCCTCAGCAAACTGACAATTTATGTTGAAAAAAATATGCCCTAGAGCAGGTAATAAATGACGATGAAACCGTTCAAGCCGATTGTTGCCCTTTCCCGCTGCAGCCGCTACCAGGAAGAAGAGGTGCGTTTTGCTATTGAAGCAATATTTGCATCCTGCGGAGGCCTGCCTGCCCTGGTACAGCCCGGGCAAAAGGTCCTGCTAAAACCGAACATGCTTGCTGCTGTAACTCCTGCCGAAGCGGTGACCACCCACCCCCTGGTGGTCAGGGTAGTGGCACAGCTGCTAATTGAAGCCGGAGCGAAGGTTTATATCGGTGACAGCCCCGGCTCCGGAAGCCAGGAAAAAGCCCATGCGCTGACCGGGTGCCAGGCAGTGATGGAAGAAACCGGAGCCAAACTACTACTGCTTGAGGAAGTATGCTTCAAGCAGGCCGGTCAGAAGGGGGAAAGACTAATCCCCCTTGCAGGCGAGCTTGACCAGGTCGACCTGATCTTTAACCTGGCTAAACTGAAAACTCATTCACTAACCGGGATGACTGCAGCGGTCAAAAACCTTTATGGCTGCATACCGGGCAGACATAAGAAATTGCTGCACCGCGATTTTCCTTTACCCCTGGATTTTTCACGGCTGCTGATAGACCTCTGTTTAGCGGTTAAACCGGCCTTTTCGCTGATCGATGCCGTGGTGGCGATGGAAGGAGTAGGGCCACGGCGCGGCAAACCGCGTCAGGCTGGCCTGCTGCTGGGATCGTGTAATCCCTTCGCAGTCGATGCGGTCGCAGCTGCGGCAGCCGGTTTTCTGCCCGGAGAAGTAACCACAACAACACTGGCCGAAAAAATGCAGCTGCCCGGTTCGAAACTTTCTGCGATCGAACTGCGCGGCGCAACCCTCGATGAGATAAAAATTGAAAATTTCGATCGCGGGGTTGTCTCTTCCGGACGGGTCAGTAAACTGTTGCTTAACTTTCCCCTGGCCTGGTTCAGGAATTTTAATTATGCCCGGCGTCCTTACCCGGCTGTTAACCGGGATTTATGCAGCGGTTGTGGGAGCTGCGCAGAAAACTGCCCCCTTCAGATTATCACTATGCAAAATTATCTTCCCGATCTCGAACTTTATGAGTGTATACGTTGTTACTGTTGTCAGGAACACTGCCCTGAAGGTGCTATTACCCTCACTGGCAAAGCGCCTGGTTAATTACTGTCGGTGTTAAGCTCAGCCTGTTTCTGGCGAAGCATCATTTCGTTCCAGTCTTTTTCCGGTACCAGGGCTAGAATATCTTCAAAGATTTGCCAGGCTCTTTGCCTTTCCTGCTCGGTCAGCTCGGAAAAGTATGGAATCCGGTAACTCTTTTCGGCAGCAGTAAACTCCACTGTCACTTCCGGACCGCCGTCAATCGGGTCACCCTCAGCCCAATTATTGCGCATCGCTTCTCTCTTCAGCAGAATACTGTAAAGGTCGTCAAGACTTTCGGAAGTTACAGTAAAGGTAGTGGTATAAGCGGGGTTGCTTCGGCTGTTAAAATAAATAAGTTCGCCCGCTTTAGTTTCTATAATAATTACCCTGTAGCCATACTGCAGTTGCGGCTCGGCCATAGTTCCGGTAGCCCAGTCAAGCCGCAGGGCAAAATCGTCCGGCCTGGTCTCCGGGGGAGCAAAATCTATCTCCCCCGGCTGACCACCAAAGCTGTTACAGCCGCACATTAAAAAAATCAGTAGAAGTAACAGGCCGGTGTTTTTCATTTTTATTCCTGGTAATCAAGTTCAAATTCTATTTTCATCGGATCAATTTCTTTCAGCTTAATGGTAAGGCTTTTGCCTGCTTCATCAATGTAGTAGAAAACCTGTTCGCTGCCTTCAGTGACTGACTCTTTGCCAGGATCAAATGTCCAGTCAAAGGAGTTGCCGGCATCCCTGGTGGCATTAGTGTAGAAATTATTGGCCCGGGACATCTGCAGATCTCCGAATCCCGCAGCATACATGGTGTTGTCGGTGCGCTCGTAGCTGGTTACCTTGAACTCATTCATTACCGGAGGAACAGCTCGCGGCCAGTCTGAGGGAGTGCTGTAAAAATCGAACAACACTTCATCCTCTCCGGCAGCATTTTCTT
>CAZCHW010000311.1:0-2868 GCA_964498375.1 uncultured Syntrophomonadaceae bacterium
CAGGGCGATACTGCAACAGGTCGTTGATCAACACCTGCGAGACCGCCGGACTGAGGAAAATCTGGCCTTCACGCACTGCTTTTATCGCCAGCTTCAGGTCATCGAAAGCTGACCCCTTGTATACATAACCGGAGGCTCCCGCCCGCAGGGCCCTGGTCACATAAGTGTCTTCGATATGCATGGACAGGACAATTACCGGCTGGGCAGGATTATTAACCTTGATCTGCAGCAGTGCTTCAAGACCGTTTAAACCAGGCATGGCAATATCCATAATCACCAGGTCAGGCCGGTGCTGTTCTGCAAGCCGGACAGCATCGCGCCCGTCTTCTGCCTGGGCAATAACTTTCACCCCTGCTTTTTTTTCCAGCAGGGCATGCAAGCCCTGCCTCACAATTGCATGATCGTCGGCCAGCAGTACCCGCATCAATATTCCTCCCATCCGTTACGCCATGGGTCGGGAACGATAATCTGTACCATCGTTCCCCGGCCGGGCGCTGACTCAATTAAAACTTGCCCGTCTATTAGCTTAACCCGTTCCCGGATGCCGGTCAGGCCAATGTGATCTGCTGATACAGCAAGGTGATCGGGAATAAAACCGATTCCGTCATCCCTGATTTTAATTGTGAGCGATTTTTTACTAAGCTGCATCTCTACTTCCACCTGCCCTGCCCGGGCATGGCGAGCCACATTGGTTAAAGATTCCTGAACACAGCGATAGATTTCAGTTTCAATGTAGTTCGGCAGACGATCTTCCGGGTAATCAAAACGCTTGTTAATAACGATGCCTGTTCTTTCTGCAAAACCACGCAGCATCGTTTCCAGGGCAGCAGGCAAACCGATGTCGTCCAGCTGGGGCGGGCGGAGTGATACCGATTGCCGCCTGACCAGGTTAATTGTATGATCGATTAAATTTATACTGCCCTGCAGCGAAACCGATTCGCCACACTGACAGTTAACCTGTTCATCGAGCATTTGCAGTTCAAGCTTTACTGCCGTCAGCGCCTGCCCGACTTCATCGTGCAGCTCCCTGGAGAGCCGGGCCCGTTCCTTTTCCATGGCATTCAGGGTCCGGCTGGAGAGAGCTTCTATTTTGGCATAGCTGTCCTTCAGGGCATTTTCGCGGGCAACTCTCTCGCTAATATCCCGGGCTATTCCTTCGAGGGCTACAACCCTTCCCTCTTGATCATAAATAGGAACATGGCGCTGTTCAATCCAGATCTGGGAACCGTCCCTGTGCCGCCAGCGTACGACCAGCGGTTTTTCGGAAGGGATTATTCCCCTGCCTGCGGCATCAAGAAGCCAGCGGTCGGCGGGATGAACTATTTTCTCGTAAAGGGCCGGTTCACTATAAAAATTTTCAGCTTCATAGCCGCTAATTTTCTCGATCGCCGGGCTGAAATAATCAATTCTCACCGGCTCTAAAGTAATTCTGTAAATCAGGTCCCGAACATTTTCGGCAATCCTCCGGAAACGTTCTTCACTTTTCTGCAGCGCTTTTCTGGTATTTTTTCTTTCCTCCCGAACCGCCGCATCGTAGAGAGCTCGCTCAATCACCGGAACCAGCCTGGACAGGTTGCTTTTCATTATATAATCATGTGCGCCGGCTTTCATCGCTGCAACGGCAACATCCTCACCGATAATACTTGAAACAATAATGAAGGGTATTTCCCGCTTGCTGCGGTTAAGCAGATCAAGAGCTTCGGGAGCACTGAACGCAGGTAGAGAGTGATCGGAGATAACCAGCTGCCACCGATCATCTTTCAAGGCATCTTTCAGCTGCTCTGCACATTCAACCGCACAATGGCAAGTTTCAAAACCGCCTTTACGCAGTTCGTGGAGCAGCAATAGCAAATCATCTTCTGAATCTTCAACAATAATCAGGTTAAGCTTTTTCATGTAAAGGCCTTTCCAGCGAAATAATGCAGGATCATACCTTTAATATCGGCAGAAAGTACTTTAACTTTAGGAGGTCGCTAAATTATCCCCTTTTGTTATTCCTTTAAAGCGAAAACTGAATCAGCCTTTCTCTGGTTGTCACCTCGCAAAAGGCAAATTCCTGCTTGATCCATGCAATTGCCCGCTGGTGATAAAAGAATACATGGGTAGGATCATTTTTATAATGCCAGTTTATAAAATCGCACTGCTCGTTGATCAAAGCGGTAAAGCATAAGAGTGAGCCACCTGGTTTTAAAAGAGATCGCAAGCGGGTAAATTCTGCATGAGGCTTTTTGAAATGTTCGATCACCTCGGAACAGACAATATAGTCGTATGAATTAGGCTGCATATCCAGGTTCGGATGATAATAGAGATCAAAAAGATCGACGCAGTAGCCCTGTTCATTTAACAATTCAGCAACTACAGGCCCGGGCCCGGCCCCGAAGTCAAGTCCCCGGTCAGCCGGGCTAAACTGCCTGGTCACTGCTTCCACAAGAGGACGGACAAAGTTTCGGTAGCCCAAATCATTAACATCATTATTATGTTGATCGTAGCGTTTTTTTTCATCTTCCGAGGATAAGTAGTAAGAGGGATCCATCATCACCGAATAACAGCTCGAGCACCTGTAATATTGAACTCCCCGGAATATGTAGGCCGGCAGGGTTCGCGACCGGCACAATAAGCAGCGAATCATCAGCAGTAATCACCTCATCCTGGCTGTAGTCAAACAAAGGCTGCCGGAGTAATTCCGGCAGCCTGATAAAGTGGGACAAGGGGACAGGTAACCTTATCTCACCACTTTACTTTTTCAGTCCGGCAATATACTTCTCCAGTTCAGCTTCTACTTTTTCATCGAGAGGTGGTTTCTTGTACTCGCTCAGCACTGTTTTACAGAGCTCATGGGCCCGCTGCGGGGTATCGATCAGTTCAGTG
>CAZCHW010000312.1:0-2867 GCA_964498375.1 uncultured Syntrophomonadaceae bacterium
GTCATAAAGACAAGTTTGATCATTTTAAAGAGGCCAACCAAAACGTATCGGTGATTATCCATATTGAAGGCGAAGAAGGAATCAATAACTTAGACGATATCCTGACGGTTGAGGGTATCGACGTTATTTTTATTGGACCCTACGACCTTTCGCAGTCGTTGGGAGTGCCGGGTGAGGTTAACCACCCGCTGGTGGAACAGAAAATGGTCGAAGTTGTGGAGAAAGCGAAAAGAGCCGGTTTGATCGTCGGCACCTTTGTGGAAAGCGTGGAAAGTGCCCATAAATGGATGGATTTAGGGGTGCGCTATATATCCTACTCGGTCGATACCGGTATATTTTACGCCTGCCTGAAAGAGATCGTAGGGCAATTAAAAGGATCAGACCTGTAGTTTATGACAGATAGGCAGTGACAGAATATAACTATCATAGTTAAGGCGGTGCACAATGCTGAAGAAGATGAAGGTGTTTGAACGGATTGTCGATACCGGGGTAATTGCGGTGATCAGAGCCGAATCGGTGAAAGAGGCGCTGAAGATCGCCGAGGCTACCAGAAAAGGCGGGATCGATTTAATTGAAATTACCTTGACCGTGCCCGGTGCAATTACAGTCATTGAGGAGTTAAAAAAATCGTACAGCAACGATGAAATATTACTTGGCGCGGGTACGGTTTTAGATTCCGAGACAGCTCGTCTGGCGATTATCGCCGGGGCAGACTTTATTGTTGCGCCTAACTTCAGCCCGGAAGTGGTCCGGCTTGCGAACCGCTATCAGAAAGTGTGCATGCCGGGCTGCATGACTGTTAGCGAAATAGTGGCGGCGCTGGAATGCGGAGCCGATATTATTAAACTCTTCCCGGGCAGCGCTTTTGGCCCTTCGATTATTAAAGACTTAAAAGGGCCGGTGCCTCAGGCCGAATTCATTCCGACCGGCGGTGTTTCGCTTGATAATGTTAACCATTGGATAGATAACGGCTGCATTGCTGTTGGTGTTGGCGGCGAGTTAACCAGGGGAGCGAAAAGCGGCGATTTCGATCTGGTTGAAGATACGGCCAGGCAGTTTATCGAAAAAGTAAGGGTTGCTAAGCGAGACCAGGGCAAATAAGGTTAGCGGTTTAGGAGGAGTAAGCTTGATTAACATAAACAGAGTTAAAGTTCGCCTGGAGCAGTTGGGTCAGTTTGGGCGCGATAAGCGGGGTGGCTGGTCCCGGCTTAGCTACACCGCGGAATATTTTGAGGCGGTTAAACTGGTTAAAAGCTGGATGCATGAAGCGGGTCTGGAGGTTCACGCCGACCCGGTTGGAAATACAATCGGGCGATTACCGGGGCAAGATGATCGTTTGCCGGTAGTGGCCAGCGGCTCGCACATCGACACCGTCGAAAACGGCGGCATGTTTGACGGCAACCTGGGGGTAATCGCTGCGCTAGAAGTGGCCCAGAGCCTGAAAGATAATGGGGTGGAAAATAAATATCCCCTGGAAGTGATTGTTTTTATCGAAGAAGAGGGAATTCGTTTTCAAGGGCTGTTAGGCAGCAGGGCGATGATTGAAGGGATGACCTGTCAGAGTTTGCAAAAGCTTAAGGATAAAAACGGGGTATTGCTTGTTGACGAGATGGTTAAGGCAGGCCTGGAACCGAAAAGAGTGCCTGAGGCAAAGGTTGACCCTCATAAATTTCGCTGCTTCTTCGAGCTTCATGTTGAACAGGGTGCTGTTTTGGAAAGCCTGGGTATTAATGTCGGCCTGGTTGAAGGGATTGTGGGGATTGTCCACAGCAAGGCTAAATTGGTCGGGGTAAGTAACCATGCGGGAGGCACTCCGTTTAGCCTGAGGAAGGATGCCCTAGCTGCGGCTGCGGAAATAATTCTAGCTGCTGAAAAAATTGCTCGAGACGAAGCAGGTAGGGATACGGTGGCAACAATCGGCCGGCTGTTGATCGACCCGAATACGATCAATACAATTGCCGGCAATGTGGAAATGACTTTCGACATCCGCGATATTGATAAGCAGGTGCGTGAAAAAGTAGTAAGCGATGTTCTGCAGGTCATGGAGGAGATTTGCGTTCGGCGGAAGATCAGCCACAGTTATGACGAAATCCATCACGCCAAAGGGGTGATTTTACCTACCGGGGTGGTTGACCTGCTCGAAAGTTCAGCGGTGGATCTGGGCATAAAGTACCACCGGATGGTTAGCGGCGCCGGCCATGATGCGCAGATAATGGCTAAGTGTACCGATGTGGGAATGATATTTGTGCCGAGCAAGGATGGAATTAGCCACAGTCACCGTGAGTGGACGGAACTGGATCAGATTGAAGAGGGCATAAAGGTGCTCTATGAGGCGATACGCCGGAAAGTGATCTAAATTAATTGTAGGCTCTCGGAAAGTAAGCATGAGTGAGTAAGAATTAAGTGCATTATTTGTTAGAATGAAGCTGTTTTTGCTCTTTGAAAACTTCATATGGCATTGTTAAGTGATAGGAATGCTTGGGTCTTAAAAAAGGCATGAGAAATTAAGCTCATATGGATGTTCACTTGAGCCAGACGATTTGTGCAGTACCATTTTAGACTTAAGCAGCGTTTTTTAATAAACCCAAGCGCTGTATCAGCGAGATTTCTGTAACTTTGGTTTGAGCATCAAGATGCTGGTTTAAAGCGGCCAGAGTAGCGAGCCAGAACCAGCGTTTATCAGAGCGAGCTCTGGCCCGTTCAATAAGGTAATCGACCAAAATACGCTTAAGGGTTCGTTCCACCGAGGTTCTTCTGGCAAAAACTTTTTTCCAGGCCTTTGAACCGCGGGGAGTTTTGGTAAAGAGTCGGCAATCTGATCTTCCCCCGCTTTAGTGGACACATAGTTAAGCCACTTTTCTCAGCTT
>CAZCHW010000313.1:0-2842 GCA_964498375.1 uncultured Syntrophomonadaceae bacterium
ACCCTCTGCGGTAAAAGGATAAAAGTGTGGCAGGCCGCCCTGCCGGATCCTGCCGGCAGTGAAAAACAGGAGGCTGCTCCCGGAACAATACTTGCTGTCGGCGAAGCAGCCCTGACAGTTGCTGCCGCACGTGGAACCATAACCTTATTGAATCTGCAACCTGCAGGGAAAAAAGCTATGGACGCCGGTTCATTCTGCTGCGGTTACCGCATTTCTCCCGGCGAGCGCCTCGGAGCAGAAAACCCTGATCATGAACGGTAAGCAAAGGAAAGCAATCAATGCCCGTGATGGTGCCCTGCAGGCCCTGATCCGTTATGAACAGGATCAAGCTTACCTGAACCTGCTTTTGCCTTCACTTACAGCACATTTACCGGCTGCAGAAATCGGGCTGGCCAGGCAACTGGCTGCCGGAGTGGTTGGACGCCTCAATACCCTCGACTGGCTGCTCAGTCAATTCAGCAAACATAACTTGAATACAATGACTCCGTCAATTCGTAATTTGCTGCGTCTCGGCTTGTACCAGTTGTTATATCTGGACCGTATTCCTGCCTATGCCGCTATTAATGAAACAGTAAAACTGGCCCGCCGTTATGGCCACCGCGGTACAGCAGGACTGGTAAACGCCCTGCTGCGCCGGATTAATAGGGAAAAAGCCAACCTGCCCTGGCCAGACCGGCAGGCTGAACCTCTTTTGTCAATGAGCCTGCGCTGCAGCCTGCCGCTTTGGCTGGCTGAACGGGCAATAATGCGATTCGGGCAGGAAGAAGCCCAGATCTGGGCTTCTTCAGTTAACAGTCGCCCGCCCCTGACACTAAGGCCGAACTGTATGCGAACAGATCCGGCAGAACTGGTTGAAGCGCTCGAAAAAGAAGAGATCACGGCCAGGGTTAGTCCACTGGTTCCCTGGATGGTCCGGGTTGAAAGCAGCGGGTTTGTTCCGGCAAAGTCCTCTGCTTTTAAAAATGGTTATTTTACTGTCCAGGGAGAAAGTTCTGCCCTAGTAGCTCCTCTGCTTAACCCATCGTCCGGCGGAATTGTTGTTGACCTGTGCAGTGCCCCCGGCGGCAAAACGACCCATCTGGCTGAATTAATGGATGGCCGGGGAACCGTTTATGCTGTTGAACCGCACGGCAACCGGCTGCGTTTAGTTGAATCAGCCGCGCTGCGACTGGGGTTACAAAACATTGTGACCTTAAATCTCGATGGCCGCCAGTTAAATCAGAACTTAATCAAAGCACCGGAGGCAATTCTGGTCGATGCCCCCTGTTCGGGGCTCGGAGTAATCGGCCGTCTGCCGGAAATTAAATGGCGCCGGCAATATTCCGACCTGGCCGGCCTGCAACAACAGCAGCTGGAATTGCTCAGTGCCGCAGCAGATCTTTTATCGGCAGGAGGGCTTCTGATCTATTCAGTTTGCAGCACTGAACCGGAAGAGACTAGTGCAGTTGTAGAACAGTTCAACCGAAAACAGCAGGTGTTCTTTCCGCTGCCCCTTCAGAATCACCTGCCTGCAGGGTTTCATGCTGCCGAGAATCCGAAGGGCCAGCTAACTCTCTGGCCTCATCGCCAGGGGCTGGACGGTTTTTTTATTGCCCGATGGATTAAAAAGTAGCAATCCACAGAGATTATCGCACCAGGCAGCTCCTTTTGCCGCTCTGCCTTGCCTGGCGGCGGATGCTTTGTTATACTAAATTAGATCAATCAGGCGCAGGCGCCAAGTGGACGGAGGTTCTAATTTGCAGGTTGCCGGACTGACAAATAAAGGGATGGAGCGCGTCCGTAATGAAGATAGCTTTTACACCGGGGTAGAATCGGGACTTGCTTTACTGGTGGTAGCCGATGGAATGGGCGGACACCGGGCCGGCAATGTGGCCAGTGCCATAGCCGTTGAACTGGCCGAGCAAATCTGGCATAGGCTGGATAAAAATAAAGAAGTCGCTGTTGATCAGGCTCGTAGCCTGGTCGGGGAATTAATCAGTGAAGCGAACCGGCTGGTATTTGCTGAATCGGAAAGATCTCCCGCCAAAAGGGGCATGGGGACCACCCTGACTACAGCATTGATCTGCGAAAACCGCCTAACCATTGGTCATGTCGGAGACAGCCGGGCATACAGGATCAGGGATGGAAAGATCTCTTTACTGACGAAAGACCATTCGTTGATTGAACAGCTTATTGAAAGCGGCCAGGTCAAACCGGAGGAAGCTGAAAACCACCCCCAGCGTCACATTTTGACCCGGGCGCTCGGTGTAGCTCCGGACCTGGAAGTAGATATCACTGAGCTGGAAATTGAACCTGGGTCAACTCTGCTGCTTTGTACTGACGGCTTGACCAACATGATTCGCGAAAAAGAAATCCTTGATTTATCCGAAAGATACCCCGAACCGCAGGATCTGGCTGAAGCACTGATTAACCTGGCCAATGACCGGGGCGGGTTTGACAATATAACAGTGGCAATAGCATCAGATATTGGAGGTCCGCTCAACTAATGGTCGGAAAAATACTGGCTGAACGTTATGAGCTTATCGAAAAAATAGCCGAGGGAGGCATGGCCCGTGTTTATCGTGGCCGTGACCTGCTTTTAAAACGAACTATCGCTGTTAAAGTCCTTAAAGACCAGATGACCGGTGATGCTTCCTTTGTCCGCCGTTTCGAACGGGAAGCCCAGTCAGCCGCTGCTCTTTCTCATCCCCACATTGTTAATATTTACGATGTCGGTGAGGAAGATGGCATATATTTTATGGTTATGGAATATGCGGACGGTAAAAATTTAAAAGAATATATTCGCGAGAAAGGACGTTTAGCTCCTGCCGAGGCGATTAAAATTACCCGCCAGATTGCCGAA
>CAZCHW010000314.1:0-2830 GCA_964498375.1 uncultured Syntrophomonadaceae bacterium
CGCATTTATGTCAGTTAAATTATATCATGGTCAAAAAAAATTCTCCATCCCTGTTGCTTTTTTTTAATAATAATGGTATCCTTAGACCGGATGGTCTAGACCGTCCGGTCTAAGGAGGAAAAATAATGGTTAAACAAGGATTTCTCAATCTGGCAGAGGACGAAAAGAATAACATAATTGAAGCAGCGCTTGACGAATTCTCAGAAAAAGATTTTGAAGCAGCTTCGCTGAACAACATCATCGCCAGGGCAGGCATATCCAAGGGTAGTATGTATCATTATTTTAACAACAAGGAAGACCTTTATCTTTATGTTATTGAGTATGCCATGGCTATTAAATCACAATTCTTAGGCAGTGCTCTTGAACAATCGGGAAAAGCCCTTACTGACATGAGTTTTTTTGAAAACCTGGAGTTTCAGATGCTGGCCTCGGTAGATTTTGCCCTGCAGCACTATCGTCTTCACCAGTTCGGCCTGCGCCTGCAGAGTATAGCGGAAGGACCACTTAGAGAAAGATTGTATGGTGATTTAGACCGGGCTTTTGAAGAACATGTAATCCAGATGGTTGAGGATGCAATTAGCGCAGGTGAAATTAGAGCCGACTTTGACAGAGATTTTGTAATCCGCATATTGAAATTCACCCTGATGCGCTTTACTGAAATCTATCCAGCTTATCAAGAATTTGGCCCTGAGGACCGAGAAGCCCTGAAAGATGAAGCCCGAAAAATTATATTATTTCTTAAGCAAGGGCTGCAAAAATGCAGTTCGAAGGAGGAAAAGTATGAATTACTTTAAATTACTTGGCATCATTTTCGGGTTAGCTGCCTTCTTAAAACCCTTTTACATGCACCTGCTACCATGGGATGAAAATAGCTTTATTGAAAAATTCTATAGTGAGAAGCGTCCACCTTACATCGTAGTTATCGCCCTGGTGGGACTGGCCCTTATTGCTTTAACCTGGTATTTACATTTTGCTCTGGATATTGCAAACTCAATTTATATAACCATATTGTTTTCTCTGACCGCAGTAAAAGCTCTTATTTTACTGCTTGACTACCAGAAGTTTCAAAAAGCAGTAGCGGCCATGCTGAGCAAAGATCGGGGCCGGGGAGTAGTGATGGTTGATATCGGCGCCTCAGCAATCGGCCTGATCATCCTTATAGTCACTTTTATCTTGTATTAAAAACCTGAATAGTATTTAGGGGGGTACAAGCATGATTGAAATAAAAAATCTTTCAAAGAGTTACAACAGAGGAATGGTTAAAGCAGTTGATGATTTAAACCTTACCATTAACAACGGAGAAATTTTTGGATTTCTCGGCCCCAACGGTGCCGGTAAAACTACAACTATCAAGATGATGGTGGGACTATTAAAACCTGACAGTGGCTCAATAGTGATCAATGGTCATTCAATAACCGAAAACCCGCTGGCAGTGAAAAAATCAATAAGTTTTGTGCCAGACAATGCGGAAGTATATGAAAAACTGACCGGCATTGAATACCTGAACTTTATGGGTGACGTTTACGCTGTGCCAGCAGAAGTACGCAGTGAAAGGCTTCCCTACCTGCTTGATCTTTTTTCGTTGAGTGATGCAGTAGGCGACTTGATCCAATCTTATTCACATGGCATGCGCCAGAAGATTGTCTTGATCGGAGCGATGTTGCATGAACCAGAGCTATTTATTCTTGATGAACCAATGGTAGGGTTGGATCCCCGCTCGTCAAACAACCTGAAAAACTACATGCGTGAACACTGTAAGGACGGTAAGACAGTATTTTTCTCTACTCACGTTCTCGAGGTGGCAGAAAAACTCTGTGATCGGATTGGGATAATTAACAAAGGCCGGCTGATTGCCTGCGGAACAATGGATGAACTTAAAGAGATGGCTGCTGACCGTGAAAGCCTGGAAAATATCTTTTTGGAGCTGACTGAGTGATGAATATTTTCAAGTTAACCTTAATCCAATTGCGAATTAACCTTGGTCTTTCAGCACTGCGCTGGTACATGAGGAATGATTTAAAGAAATTCCTTGGGGCACTGGGCATTGCCGCTCTGGTCATTTTCAGCCTGGGGCCGGCATTTTTTCTCTACCTGAGGCTGCTCCAGGGCGCTTACCAGGTTACAGCAGACCTTGGCCAACCGGAGGTTGTTCTGGCAACCGGTTTAATGGTTTCTTCCATGCTCGTCCTCTTTTTCGGGTTAACCATGGTTCTATCGGTTTTTTTCTTTTCCAGGGATTTATCGCTGCTGGTCCCCCTGCCCCTGCAGCCGGGAGTAATTATGGGCTCAAAGTTCGCAGTAATCATTGTCTATGAATACCTGACTATCGCCCCATTTTTAATCCCTGCTATCTGGGTTTTTGGTAACGGCAGCAACACAGGCTTGCTTTACTGGGTAATTGCCTCACTTGTATTCCTGCTTACGCCAATTATTCCTCTCGGCATTGCCGCCCTGTTTACCCTGGGGCTAATGAGCCTGACCAACTTAAGCAAAAAGCGCGACACTTTAAGAATAATCGGGATGGTCTTTTTTCTGCTCATCATATTCAGCCTGAACTACTTATTAACCGGCATCCCGGAAGGCGATGAAATGGCCTATGTTGAAGAGATGCTTATGAAAGGAGAAGGGATACTGACGCACATGACCAGAATTTACCCCCCTGCTCTTTTTGCATCTAGAGCCCTGTCAGCAACCGGCGCAGCAAAGTTAACCTGGCTTGGCTACTTCCTGCTTATGAATGTTGCCGGTGCTGCTCTCGTTTTTCTGACCGGCCAAAAACTTTTTTACCGCGGGCTAATCGGAGGCAGTGAAGTAAGCAAGGGTAAAGTTT
>CAZCHW010000315.1:0-2811 GCA_964498375.1 uncultured Syntrophomonadaceae bacterium
GGGGTAACATTCGCTTCGGAAGAACTGGGTGAAGCTTCTGAGGAAAAACGGCCCGCAGTGCAGGTTGGTGACCCGTTCATGGGTAAGCTGCTGATGGAGGCAACCCTTGAAGCTATAGAGAAAAGGCTGGTTGTTGGGGTTCAGGATTTTGGCGGAGCCGGATTAACCTGTGCCTTAACCGAAACTGCAGCGCGGGCGGGGTCGGGAATTACTATTGACCTTGAAAAGGTTCCCCTGCGTGAAGCCGATATGGAGCCATTTGAAATTTTAACCTCTGAGTCGCAGGAGCGTATGCTTTTAATTGTTGAACCGGATCAGCTGACGGCTTTAAACGAGGTATTTTCCCGCTGGGAATTAAAACCGGCATTACTTGGCGCGGTAACCGATGACGGCATGGTGACTGCTCGTTTTCAGGGCCAGGTGGTAGCAAGGGTTCCGGCTGAAAGTGTGGCTGGGGGAGCGCCTGCCTATGAGCCGGCAGGGTGTGAACCAGCTTACCTGAAAGATCTGCAGGCCTTTAAACTGGAAACTTTACCACAGCATGATCAGGTAGGCCGGATTTTACTGGATCTGCTCAGTGACCCCGACCTGGCATCAAAAGAGGCAGTCTGGCGCCGCTATGATTACATGGTGCGTACCTGCACGGTGCAGGGGCCGGGAGGCGATGCTGCCTTAATCAGGTTGCGTGAAACAGATAAAGCGCTGGCGATGACTGTTGACGGCAACGGGCGGTACTGTTATATCGATCCTTACCGGGGCGGGATGCTGGCGGTCGCCGAGGCAACGCGGAACTTAAGCTGTTGCGGAGCTGAACCGGTCGGCATCACCGACTGCCTTAACTTTGGCAATCCGGAGAAAGAAGAAATATACTGGCAATTTAGGCGGGCTGTTGAAGGAATTGCCGAGGCCTGCAAAGTTCTGGAGGTTCCGGTGGTTGGCGGCAACGTCAGTTTTTACAACGAAGTGGACGGAGAAGCAATTTACCCGACCCCGGTTATCGGCGCAGTGGGACTGCTGGAAGATTATCGTTCCTTCGGTACTCTTGCTTTTAGCAGGCCCAACGAACTGGTCTGCCTGCTCGGTGCTCCGCTGGTTTCGCTGGGGGGCAGTCAATACCTGAAAAGGGTCGATCTGCAAACTGCCGGAGATTTGGCGGAGCTTGATTTAAAGTTTGAAAAGATTTTACAGCAGACTTTACGCCTTCTGATCAAGAGGAAGCTGGTAATTTCGGCACATGATCTGGCTGAAGGCGGGTTGGCTGTTGCCCTGACCGAAAGCGCCCTGGCCGGAAATATTGGCGCTGAAATTGAATTACCCGGCACTGCCGAGGTAATTTCTTTCCTCTTTGGCGAGGGGCCGTCGCGGGTATTGGTTTCTATTGCCCGAGACCGATTTGCCGAGGTGGAACAGCTTTGCCGGGCTGCCGGTATACCCTTGTTTGAACTGGGCGGAACCGGTGGTGACGCTTTGATAATCCGCCAGAGCGGTGATATAATAATGAAGTTGAGTCTTGCCGAGCTTAGAAAGGCTCACGAGGAGGTTTTCCCATGCTTGATCGAGTAGCATACCCGGGAGAGGGGAAGCTGCAGGAGGCCTGTGGGATTTGCGGCGGTTTTGCCGAAGATCAGCCGCTCGCTTTCCTGACTTGTTTTGCTCTGTATGCCTTGCAGCATCGCGGGCAGGAAAGCGCCGGTATTGCCGCAGGACCCGGAGAAGGCCGAAAAATGTGGCTGAAGCGCGGGGTTGGCCTGGTTTCAGAGGTTTTCCCGGAAAGCGCCGACTTAAAAGGGATTGTCTGTAAACTTGCAGTCGGTCATGTCCGTTACTCATACGGTCAGGATGGGCGTAATCCCGAGAATACACAGCCTTTGAAGCTGCGTTACCGTTATGGCGAACTGGCTATTGCTCACAACGGGCGGTTGCTGAATGCCCGCAGCCTGCGCAGCGAACTGGAGGAGCAGGGAGCGATTTTTCAGACCGATACAGACAGTGAACTGCTGGCTCATATGATCGCCAGGCAGGGCAGCGAAAATCTAGAAGAAGCGCTGGCTGAGGTAGCTCCCCGCCTGCGAGGCGCATTTGCCTTTGTCCTGTTAGATGGCCACAAGGTAATCGGTTTACGCGACGGGCACGGGTTCCGGCCGCTTTCCCTGGCTGCCCTTGAGGGGGGCGGATATTTTCTTGCCTCGGAAACCTGTGCATTTGATACAATTGGCGCTACTTTTATCAGGGACCTGAAACCGGGAGAAATGGTGGTGCTTGATCAAGCCGGTGAACGGAGCCGCCGCATAATTGACCCGGCCTGTTCGAACCTCTGTGTTTTTGAGTATATCTATTTTGCCCGGCCGGACAGTAACCTGCAGGGCAAAAACGTTCACCTGGTGCGTCGCGAATTAGGCCGCCGTTTAGCCCGTCAGCACCCTGCTGACGCCGACATGGTTTCGGGAGTGCCCGATTCAAGCATTGCCGCCGCATCGGGATATGCCGAGCAAGCAGGATTGCCGTACGAGATGGCCCTGGTTAAAAATCGTTATATTGGCCGCACTTTTATAAAGCCGACCCAGAAGATGAGGGAAGAAGGGGTCGATTTAAAACTTAACGCAGTTCCGAAAATTGTAGAAGGCAAGCGGGTGGTTTTGGTTGACGATTCGATTGTACGCGGAACTACCAGCTTAAAACTGATTAAGATTATGCGTCGGGCGGGCGCGACAGAGGTGCACCTGCGGATTAGTTCTCCGCCGGTAACCGGGTCGTGTTTCTACGGGATTGACATTCCCGATCCCCAGGATTTAATTGCCTTCAACCGCCCGG
>CAZCHW010000316.1:0-2806 GCA_964498375.1 uncultured Syntrophomonadaceae bacterium
ACAGGCTCTGCGGGATCAGCAAGGGGAAGTATGCATTCTGGTGCCCCGTCTCTTTAAAACGGCGATCCATCTGTTCCTGAATTTTCTCCCAGATTGCATATCCCGCCGGCCTGATTGCCATAAAACCTTTCACCGGTGAGTAATCCATCATTTTCGTTTTCAGAATGACATCAACATACCACTGGGAGTAATCAACCGCTTTCGGGGTAATTTCCTTTACAAATTCCTTGTTCTGCCCCTTCTTGCCGCGCCCGTTTTTTTCATTCATGCCGAACACCCTTTCCGTTGAAAATGACTGTTTGTCAGGTTAGCAGATCACTTACCCGCGCTAATAACTGCTGATTATTCTAACACAATTTTTAACGGGCGACCAGTTCCCGGCGGGTTTTGATCAACCTTTGCCAGCTCTCTTCACTGAGCGGCCGGTTGAAGCTGCGGAAATTAGCCAGTTTAAAACCGTGCTCGACTGCCCAGTAACGAGTCTGCAATATTGATTCCAGGTTAACACCGGATGATCCGAGGCTGTAATGTTTATATTGCTGTTCCAGGGCAAGCATCATCGTTTCAGCCATACAGGCATAGGCCAGACCTTCTTCAAAGCCGAAATCCCAGCCCAGCGAAGGCTGGCCGGGAACCTCTATTACCCCGCCGTCTATAACCAGGACATCGGGCCGGGCAGCATCGACTTCCTCGCTCACGTTGGCCGGACGGGATATATCGCAAACGATTGCTCCTGTTTTCAAGTTTCCGGCATGGATTACTTTTTCAGTGGCACTGGTAGCGCTGATCACTATATCAGCCTGGGCCAGCACGGCATCAATATCAGTAGAAAACTCGATCAACCCCTGCTCTCTTCCTTCACGATCGACAAATTCCTCAAAAGCATCCATCGGGGCATCGGGAGCAGGCAAGGTCCGGCAGCGGCTGAGCAGTTGCCCCATGCTGCCCTGTTTAAAAGGCCGTCCCTGGGCAATCAGGGCAGATTGATAACGGTATATTTCAGCGGCCACCAGGTGCAACCGTTCACTGGAAGTCTGGTTATTCGGATTACCAATCAGGATCAACCGCGGCACTGTTTCAGAGAGAAGCAGTGATATCCCCCGGCCAATTGAACCGGCGGCACCAACCACTGCAGCAGTGTTGCTGTTACGGTCGACCTGCAGTTTTTCAGTAGCCCAGTTTACGGCATCAACCGCTGAAACCACAGTATAACTGTTGCCGGTGGTAATTGGCACCCCTTCATTTTTCAGGTAAAGCCCACCCATTGAAGCAACTGCGGTAAAAGCGCCGAGTCCGACAATACGCGCACCCCGCTCGCGAGCCATCGCTACCGCAGCCTTCAGTTCGGCCAGAGCCTGGCTACGCGGTAATTCAATGAATTCATCAGTGGTGCGCGAAAGAGCAATAAATTCGCCGTAAGCCTCCCGCCCTGCAGCAGATTTAATTTTGGTTTTTCCGGCCAAAAAAGGTTCGACCATTCCATTAAAACGTCCCGTCAGGTCGGCCAGCTCTGTCTCACTGAATGAATAAAGGCTGTTATCAAACTGCGGATAACTTTTCAAATCGAGGGCATGTACCAAAAATGCAAACTGACCTTCCTGTCCGTTTTTTGCAGGCTGGTAATTAGGAGCCGGATAGGGAACAAAGGGCACATAACGGCCTTTAGGAACCTCCTCCTTCGAACGAACCAGGTAGGCCAGAAAACGGGCAGTGCTGCCTTCACTGAGCACATCAAGCATTTTCGCTATTCCGGAAAGCGCAGTGCGGCACTGTTCTTCATTTATAATCAATGGCGGCTCAATGCGAATTACCGCGTTTCCGTTTAAAGTCGGAGCCACCCTCACTCTCTCAACGTTAAGCAAATATGACGAAATTGCCGGGGTCAACAGCTCCTGCTCAGCCATTACTCCAAGCAGACTGCCGGGAAAATTGTCACGGGTCATTTTAAACTCGATGCCAAGCATCAGGCCGCGGCCACGAATATTATTGATTAGATCAGGATACTGATCCTTAAGTTTTTCCAAGCCCTTTTTAAGAATTTTTCCCTGCTCATTTACCTTTCCCAATAGCCCTTTATGATCGGCTGTAAGCAGCTCGAGAACTTTAATCCCGACCCGGCAGGCTAAAGAATTGCCGGCAAAAGTAGAAGAATGCTTTAAACCGAAATCTTCACTGTATGCGGCAGCACTGCTCAGGCAGGCTCCAATTGGAATAATCCCACCGCCAAGAGCCTTGGCAAGAACCAGAACATCTGGGGCAACCTGCTCAGCCTCGCAGGCAAACAAGGTACCGGTGCGTCCCAGCCCGGTCTGCACTTCGTCAAAAACAAGCAGCACTCCATACTCGCTGCACAGTTCACGGATCCCCGGCAGGTAACCTGGCGGCGGTTCTACAATACCACCCTCGCCCTGGATCGGCTCAACAATAAACGCGGCATAAGCTTTGGGATTTGTTTTAAGCTCTCTTTCCAGCTCAGCCAAATCACCATAGGGAATATGAGCAAAATTCGGAGCCGGAGCGTTAAATGGCTGTTGGTAACCGTAATTTCCGGTAGCCGAAAGCGCACCATAGGTTTTACCGTGAAAACTGTTATCGGTAGCTAAAATTCCTGGCCGTCCCGTAGCGGAGCGACACAGTTTTATCGCGGCTTCAATGGCTTCAGCACCGCTGTTGGCAAATGTCACATACTCCAAACCAGGTGGAGCCAGTTCAACCAGGCGACGAGCCAGATCTCCGGCGGCAGCCAGGGCTGAAGGCTGGACAAAACTCGGTTCCAGCGAATGCTGAAACCGGTTTATCTCTTCCC
>CAZCHW010000317.1:0-2805 GCA_964498375.1 uncultured Syntrophomonadaceae bacterium
CTAATCAAGTCTGGAAAGCAGTGTGAAACTATGGCATTAAATAAATTCCTTAAAAGCCAGGCCGGCCTGACTATAGTTGAATTGCTGATTGCGGCAACAATCATGATGTTTGTGCTGGCGATCGGCTATAACTTTCTATTCCTAAATTACAGAGCTTACCAGGATGCAGAAAATCTTGCCGAAGTACAGTTCGATGTACGCATGGCTTCCAGTTTCATTACCGGTGAATTACGCAATGTAAGCGAAATCAGCTTGACTGACGATTCGCTGGATCATCAAATCGACTTAACTCTGCTCAGCAACCAATTCCCCAATGTTACCGGGATTGGTTTTAATTTAAAACTAACCGGTTCAAGTTATTTAGCTGAATACACCATCAGCGGCAATAACGGCAATTTGACCAATGACTACACCCTTACCTCCAGTGTCCTGCTGAACAACATTACCCTGGCAACAACGGGCAGCGACAGCGAAATTGTTTATTATACCAAACCATAAAGCATCTCATTAATCTTAATCAATATTCTATTTTGTGCTGATAATCTACTGTTTCAATAACCTCATTATTCCCATGATCACGAGCCAGCGATAATCCTAAAACTATCCAATAAAGCGGCATAATGGCAAGAACATCAATGTTAAATTGCCCCTGGAACAGGTATGCAATTATCATCATGCTCAGTAATCCCTGAACCCAGCTGCCTTTTCGTCTTAAACAGTAAAAGATAATACCAAGGTAACCAAGCAGGGTAAAAATGCCCATCGTTACAGCAATCTCAAGAAACATATTAAACGCTTTATCTTCAACGTAACCACGGGGTACTGGAATTTGCAGGGTATCCGGGCCAGTACCGACCAACCAGTTATCCTTTAAAATCTGCAATGATTCCTGCCATACAAAAATCCGGATTGAAACTGAAGTGTTTCTGTATTCTGCTACTGCACCTAATTCAACCGGTATTGTTGACGCCCTGCTAATAAATGAATCATCACTGATCAGGTTTAATAGAAAAAATACCAGGATCATGGTGATCAGAAATATTATCAGTTTTTTCCGTTGTTCTTTGTTGGAATATGTCTTTAGAATGATTAAAACAAAAATAGCAGCAAATGCAAGCCAGGCTCCCCTGGTCATAGAAGTAAGCAAAGCAGCATATATTAAAATAGAAGTTAATAACCAGACCATTTGTTTCTGATTAAGATAAAGGATCAGCGATCCTGTCAGGGCAAAAACTGTGTAAGTCCCTAAAAAATTGGGATTACCCATAGTGCCATAGCTGCGGAATTTTTCCTGGATGTACCAGTGTGGAACCAGATCCAGGCCAAAGTACTGGATAATCGCTATCAGAGAGATAACAGCGGCAGCGCCTACCATAGCTTTAATCAACAGCAACCGCGACCTGGATTGTGCTGCCGCTAAGAAAAATAGTAAGCAGGCAGCATAAGTAACAAAACCGGTAAAGCGACGATAGCTGCCAATCCACGATCTGCTGAAATCACCGGAAAAGATGGTCGAAAGGGTGAGAAATACAATAAAAATAGCTAAAGGATAGATGATTCCAGGTTCTAAACGAATGCCTCTTTTAGCCAGGTGATATGCAGCCGGTATTGATAAAAATACCAGGGCTGTAAATCTTAACGGAAAAGCTCCGGGAGTGACAATAAAGGGGTAGATTGTCACCATGGTTAAAAGCAGTATGAAATTAAAATCATCGCTGACCATAAAGTTTGTTAGTTTTGCGACTATAGCTTTCATTTTAAATATACCCCTGCTGTAAGTTTAAATAAACCTGACCAGGTGGGATAATTTATACATCATCGTTTAAATAACCTCTTTTCTAAAAAAATTACAGGGGCCGCACTTAATAGTTGCGGTCCCTGTAATGATCTAATCTAAATAATTAACAGTTTAGCGAGCTTAACTACCTGTACCGCCCAAAAGATCAGATAAGGTATAGGTTCCTGCTGTTAAACCGCCTTCTTCTGCCGCGGAGATAGTAACTGTTGCCCTTCCGCTATTATCAGTACCCTGTCCAATCCCATATGTTTCTTCGCCAACTGCCTCAATATCTTCTAAATAAGCTGATAATGCATCTACGTTATCTGCATCAACAATAGTCTCACCATCAGCTTTAGCCATCATAATCGCACTGTCAATGATCCGCACGTTTGCTGTAATAGTGCTCAATTCTGCTCTTGTGGTAATTGTATTATAGATCGGTATTGCAATAGCCACCAAAATCCCGATAATTACAACTACAACCATCAATTCAACCAGGGTGAAACCTTTTTGGTTCTTATGGAACCGCTTCATTAACTTTTGCATAATTTAAACCTCCACTTTTTATTTTTGACCGGGCTGTTTTGCTCCGGTTTTAAACCGCCGTTACTTAAAACTATCCGGCATACCCCCTCCATTTTTCTGGTTTAGACGATAATGCTTAAAAATTAAAAATCCCGGTTCGGCAGCCTGGCAATCATACCCTTACGGGGTTAGACCCATAGCTTTGCGTCGCTTCCTTTCGGAAGGTTTGCCATTATCGTCAGGTGATCTCTCAACACTGGCCAGAGGGCTTTTTTACTTCAATTTTGCCCTTCTATAATATGTTATACCACGATATTTATATTTTAGACAGCTAACCATAAATTTATTTAATATTTTTTAGGGAGTCACGTAGGCGCGCATGTCAGAGAGGCCCCGCTTTAAGAGGCGGGAAACTTTACGCTGGTTCAGGCCCAGCCGACTGGCAGTTTCTTCCTGGGTTAAGCCTTCATAGTAGATCATTTTAATAACCTGCTGCTGCA
>CAZCHW010000318.1:0-2801 GCA_964498375.1 uncultured Syntrophomonadaceae bacterium
CGAAAAGCTGAGAAAAGTGGCTTAACTATGTGTCCACTAAAGCGGGGGAAGATCACTCAGGGCAAAAACTTTCATGCAACGGGCCGGTTTTTGCTGGTTGCGGCTTAGAATTTTCGCAGGGCGGCCTGTTCATGAAACCCTGCTTATCTTCACAATTATGTAATAATATATCTTTAATGTAAGCAATGTTAGTGAGCCGACATCTGGCTAGTGAGGGGCGTGGGATGATGCTTTTGGGTTTTTGTGTTATAATTTCAGCGATGCTTTTGACTTGCAGTTTTTTTGAAAGTGGGGTTTAATCTAAGAATAGGTGGTGTGGTAATGCGATTTGTAAGATTTGATTCACCAGAAAAAGGAGCCAGGTTGGGCTATCTGAGAGATGATAGTTCGGTTATTGATTTTACCACGGCTTCGAGCGGCAGGTTTACCAGTTTTCTTGATCTCCTTGTTGAAGGAAACAGTAAACAACTTCCGCTTGTCGATGTTGTTACTTCGCTCCTTAAGGGTGAGAGTGCACCAGAGCGTTACAGCTATACCGACTTAGCTCATTTGCCTGCTGGAAAGAATACGGAACATTTGTTATTACCACTGTTACCGCCTGAGGTATGGGCTGCCGGAGTTACTTATAAGCGAAGTGTGGAAGCAAGAATGGAGGAAAGTCAGGTTCACGATGTTTATGATCGGGTTTATCACGCTGAGCGCCCGGAGATATTTTTTAAATCGACTGCTAAGCGGGTAATTGGTTATGGTCAGAACCTGGGTCTGCGCAGTGACTCAAAGAGCATTATACCTGAACCGGAACTGGGCCTGGTGCTCGGCTTTAATCGTGAAATTGTCGGCTACATCATTGGCAATGATCTGACCACCAGGGATATTGAAGGTGAAAACCCCCTATATTTGCCCCAGGCTAAGATATTTAAAAATAGTTGTGCTCTTGGACCGATTGTGGCAACCTGCGAAGCCGTGGCTAATCCGTACGATTTGGAAATCACTTGTGATATTGTTCGCAGCGACCAGCTAGTTTTCTCTGACAAAGCAAACACGGCCCAATTAAAGCGGAAGCTGGAGAACCTGGTACAATTTTTAGGCCGGGATAATCTAATTTTCCCAGGGACTGTTTTGCTGACCGGCACCTGCATCGTTCCGCCTGACAGTTTCTCGCTAATGGCGGGAGACATTGTAAAGATTGGTATTGAGCCGATGGGAGTACTGGTTAATCCGGTTGGTTAGGCGCGGCATAAGTAGTAAATTGTAGATAAACTAGAGCAGAGGTGAATGTTTACAGATGTCTCAAGTTGAACAGAAGCTAGCATCGTTGGGTATTGAATTACCGGAGGTGGCAAAACCTGTAGCTTCATTTGTGCCGACCAAGCAGGTTGGGAACCTGGTTTATACTTCTGGGCAGGATTGCCGTGTTGTTGGAGTGTTGAAGTATGAAGGCAAAGTAGGACAGGATTTGACGGTAGAGCAAGGTTACGATGCGGCACGGCAGACGATGATTAACTGCCTGGCTGCTTTGAAGGCGCATTTGGGCGACCTGGATCGGGTTAAGCAGGTGGTTAAGTTGCTTGCTTTTGTTAATTCGAGCGACGGGTTTGTTGAGCAGCCTTTTGTTATAAACGGCGCTTCCGATTTACTGATTGAGGTGCTCGGCGAAAAAGGGAAACATGCCCGTTCAGCTATCTCAGCTAACGAGTTGCCCTTCAATACCCCAGTAGAAATTGAGATGATCGTTGAAATTGAAGAGTAAAATTTGTAGCCTGTAAGTGCCTGCCCACAGGGAGCAGGCATTTTTTTTGCTCTCATCTGTAAAATATAGTTATTTATTCAAGTAATTGCAATGTAAATGAGTTCACCTGGTGAATTTTAATGAAATTAAATAAATTTGAAGCAGGAATCATTCGATGTGCGGCGAATATCTTAAATAGTAAAAACAAGTCCTACAATGTGCAACAATGTGCAGAAGGCACTACAACCAACGCAAGCGCTGAAGCTAAAATTGGAGGTAATTTTTATGGATCTGCTGGTCAGGGGCAAATATGTAATAACCGATGTTAGCCTGGAAGATGAAGGGGTGCTGAGAGATGCCGCCCTGATTGTATCTGAGGGTTTAATAAAAGAAATTGGTAGCTATAAGCTGCTAAAAGAGCAGTTTCCACAATCCCGGGTTGTCGGTAACGGCAATCAGCTGCTGATGCCCGGGATTATCGACGGACATACTCATGGAGGCGGGTTAACCTATATTCAGCAGGGTTTGCTGCACGATTTTCTGGAAAATTCGCTGATCAACTGGGAGAAGAGTTTAATCATTGATCCCGAACTGAATACGATGCTTTGCGCCGTGCGGCACCTTCGCAATGGCTGCACCACCGTCCACCATAATAACTGGGGGGAGATGAAGAACCCGGAAGATCTGGCCGATAAAATTATTGCCAGTTACAAAAAGGTGGGCATCAGGGTTAGTTACTCGCCGGGAATCAGAAATAGGAATATAATCGCCCTCGATGATGTTGAATTTTATAAAACCCTACCACCAGAGCTCCAGGAATATTTTAATCCCTACATATTTTACGATAAAAGCGAAATAGAAGAGCTTTTCTTTAATACTTTCGACAATCTCTACAAACGTTATAACGATCAGGATACGCGAATCATATTCGGGCCGAGCTGGGCGCAGGGCTGCCGGGATGAGTTTTTGCAAAGGGTCAAGACAAGATCCGATGAGCTCGGTAAAGTACCGATCCATATTCATACCCTGCAGACACCAATTCAAAAAGCGTATGGTATGAGAAAGTATGGAA
>CAZCHW010000319.1:0-2780 GCA_964498375.1 uncultured Syntrophomonadaceae bacterium
AGGGAAGGGGCTGAAGTTTCCTATTATGACCCCTATGTTCCTGAATACCAAAAAGGAGGCCGCTTGTTTAAAAGCCTTCCTGCCTTAGCTGAAGATGCTCTACAGGCAGCTGACCTGGTTATTGTCACAACTGCTCATTCCATTACTGATTATGATCTGGTAGCCCAAAAAGCTCTTGTTGTGTTCGATACAAAAAATGCCATGAAAAATGTTACTACAAGAGATAACATCGAATTGCTTTAACAGAAAGGAAAAACTATTGAGTAAAAAACTTTGTGTTATTGGGGCCGGTCGCTGGGGTCAAAATCATGTCAAAACATTAAACAAATTAGGCTCTCTCGGCGCTATTGTTGAGGCAAATGGCAGCATTTTAGATGATTTATCTAATACTTACCAGGTTAAAGGTTTTTCCAAGCTTGAAGAAGCAGTTAACCACGGTTTTGATGGTTATATTGTTGCTTCTCCGGCCGAGACACATTACTCGATCGGTAAGTCCTTGTTGGAAATGGAGCAGAACGTATTGATTGAAAAACCGCTTACTCTTTCTTCAAAGCATTCTGCAGAACTAGTTAAACTTGCCGAAAGTAAAAAAGTTTGCCTGATGGTTGGCCATCTGCTTCTTTTTCACCCGGCAATCAGAAAAATAAAAGAGGTGGTTGACAGCGGTAAGATCGGCCAATTGCTCTATCTTTACTCCACCCGCCTCAACCTGGGAACGGTGCGCACAGAAGAAAATGTCTTCTGGTCTTTTGCGCCCCACGATATATCAGTTCTTGACTATCTGATCGGTTCGCCCCCGCTAAAGATCGAGGCCAAAGGTTCTAAATATCTGCAGGAAAATATTTTTGATGTAACCATAACTCAATTAACATACCGAGATAATATCAACGCACATATTTTTGTATCATGGCTTCACCCATTTAAAGAGCAGCGCCTTGTTGTTATTGGAAGCACTGGAATGCTCTCTTTCGATGATTCCTCTGCAGACAAGAACATATTATACTATAACAAGCGTATAGACTGGGATCAGGGCAAGCCGTTCAAAGTTGAAGAACCGGACCAAATTATTCCTTACGAAAATAAGTTGCCTCTTGATGAAGAACTAAAATATTTTATTGAAAACCTGGGTAAACCAGCGGCAATAGCCAGTGGCCACACCGGCCACGAAGTAGTAAAGGTGCTGGAAAAGGTCCAGCAGTTAATCTCTAATGAATAGTGACAGAGGTATAGCTAATAACAAAGTAACCCCCTCTCCCCTGGCGGGAGAGGGGTGGGGTGAGGGGGATTAAACTCACTGTGTCTAAAGGAAACCAGCAAGATTATTTTATCCACGAGAGTAGCTACATAGATGATAACGTGCAGATCGGGCCTGGTACAAAAATCTGGCACTTCTGCCACGTTCAGCCCGGTGCTATCATCGGTAAGAACTGTTCTCTCGGCCAAAATGTTAATATCGCCAACAATGTTGTAATCGGCGACGGGGTTAAAATACAGAACAACGTATCAGTATACGAAGGGGTAGAACTTGAAGACGATGTCTTCTGCGGCCCTTCAATGGTTTTCACCAACGATTTAACCCCGCGCAGTAAGTACCCCAAAGGTAGGGAAGCTTACCTTAAAACCCTGGTCAAGAAAGGCGCTTCCATTGGCGCCAACGCTACTATCATTTGTGGTAACACCATCGGCTCCTGGGCCATGATTGCCTCCGGTGCTGTTGTTACAAAAAATGTATCGGCTCATGCCCTTATGGCAGGTGTACCTGCCCGCCAAATAGGCTGGGTTTGTGAATGCGGCCAGGTTTTACCTAAAGAACTGCATTGTTCATCATGCGGTCGAAAGTATAAAATAGATCACGAAGAGCTAAAAGAGGTTACTAACAAATAACAACAATAGCACAAGCGAGGTTGGCCAATCGCTTAGTCTCCTGTTTTTATCCCTCTCCCCTCGGGGGAGAGGGTCAGGGCGAGGGGGCTATCCTTTGAAGTTGAACCTTGTCGCTGTTATAGAAAGGATATCCATGGAATTCAGAGACCTAAAAGCCCAATATGCACGCTATAAAGATGAAATTGATTCTGCCATTCAAAAAGTATTAAACGACGCAGCCTTTATCGGGGGACGGGAAGTTACAGAACTTGAAGAACAACTTGCCGACTACATCGGTGTTAAGCACTGTGTATCCTGTGCCAACGGCACCGAAGCCATGACCCTCGTCTTAATGGCCTGGAATATAGGCCCCGGTGATGCCGTCTTTGTTCCCGACTTCACTTTTTTCTCAACGGCAGAGGTAGTTGCCTTTAGTGGCGCCACCCCGGTATTTGTCGATGTCGATGCTAAAACATTTAACCTCGACCCTGCTAAGCTGGAAAAAACGATAGAAAAAGTTAAGCAGGAAGGCCGCCTAAAACCTAAGGTGATAATCCCGGTAGATCTTTTCGGCCTGCCTGCCAACTACCCGGCAATTGAAAAGATCGCCACAAAACACAATTTACTGGTCTTGGAAGATGGCGCTCAGGGTTTCGGCGGTCGCATTGGCGACAAAAAAGCGCTTAGCTTCGGCCACGCAGCAACTACATCTTTCTTCCCGGCTAAACCGCTTGGCTGTTACGGCGATGGCGGGGCAATCTTTACTGCTGATGATGGCTTGGCTGAACTGCTTAAATCGCTCAAAGTTCACGGCAAAGGCGATAATAAATATGACAACGTGCGGATCGGCTTAAACTCCAGGCTTGATACCATCCAGGCAGCGGTCCTTAAAGTAAAATTTAAAGCCTTTGTTGAAC
>CAZCHW010000320.1:0-2769 GCA_964498375.1 uncultured Syntrophomonadaceae bacterium
ATTTTACTGAGCCGGTAAGGAGCACATATTGTAATCAGCCCCTGAACCTGATCGGGGTGCAACGCGGCAAGGCGGAGAGAAATAACTCCTCCCATAGAAAGCCCTGCCACAAAAATTAGCCGGCACCTTTTTGCCAGCCGGGATAATCCTTTTTCAGCTGAACTGAGCCAGTCATCGTAAGTATAATTGTGCAAGTCACTAATTTTGGTTCCATGGCCGGCCAGCAACACTCCATGAGCGGTTATCCCTGCAGCGGCCAGTCGCTCACCCATAGCCCTGAAAACCTGGGCGGAACCGGAAATACCATGGATCAGCAAACAGCCCACATCACCGGCCTCAAACAAAAAAGGACCGGCACCGGGCATCAATTCAACATTTTCTTTCTCAGATGCACTTATGTTCCGGATCATAATAGGGATTCTTCATTTCCAGGCCACAATAGCAACATTTTACAAATTTATGTTCCCTGTCGGGACAGGAACTGTAAAATTTTTTTCCGCAATGCGGACAGACCCACTCAAACAATAAAATCAGTCCTCTGCTATTGATGAGTAGTGTGCATTTCATGGCTGTTCTATAAATTATATACTTTTAATCTTCGCCAGCGCAAATAATTATTTACCCTGCCAGCGGGGGGAGCGTTTTTCCATAAAAGCAGCAACGCCCTCTTTAAAGTCTTCAGTTTGCAACAGGTAACCAAGCGCTTCCTGTTCAAGCTTAAGCCCTTCCTGCAGGTTTTTGTCGGCACCCCTGTTTATTGTGTCCTTAATTTTTTGCAGGGCCAGCGGTGGTTTTGCAGCGAGCTTTGCGGCAAATTCAACTACTGTTTTATCGAGTATTTCTCTGCTCACAGCAAGGTCGGCCAAACCGATTTGTTCTGCCTCACTGCCCTTTATTGTATCGCCACTGAGGATTAACCACTTTGCCCTGGAAATACCAACCCGGCGCGGGAGTCTTTGTGTGCCACCCCAGCCGGGCAACAAACCACGGTTAATTTCCGGAAACCCTATTTCTGCAGTTTCTGAAGCAATAATAAAATCGCAGGCCAGGGCAATTTCACAGCCGCCTCCCAGGGCATACCCATTGACCATGGCAATTGATGGCTTTTTAAAACGGGCCAGCAACTCCACGATCGGTTCCACTGCTGCAGTTTCAGATAAATCCCAGCCGGCTGAAAAACAGTGTTTAATCTCCTGGCGACCTTCTTTTTCCTTAATTTTAGGGTTTCCGGTAATAATAACTACTCTGACCGCCTGGTCTGCTTCCAGTCTTGTTAAAGCTTCTTTCAATTCATCTGCCAGCGTGCTGTTTATGGCGTTAAATCTTTCCGGACGGTTGAAAATAATCCGGGCAATTAAATCTTTCTTTTCTACAATAATGGTTTCGTACGGCAATACTCTTCCTCCCCTAATTTTTCATGATCAAAGGCTTAATAAAATTCATCCTGCAGCGCTGCATGATCAGCAGGGCTAAAAGATCTGTAAGCCAGTGGGTCCCCTTTTAATGTTTCAAAAGCAGATTCGAAGGTGGGACGCTCTTTTTTATAAAATATACCCAGTGGAATCTTCTCGCCCCACTGGCGGGACAGGGTCAGGGCAGCATCCCAATTCTGAAGATCTTCTATTTCAGGAAAATATACTCTTTTTTTATACCAGCCGTGCGTATTGACCTTATTGAAAGAAACACAGGGCTGTAAAATATCGATCAGGGCATAACCGGGAAAGTTCAAAGCTTCCTTCATGGTTTCCTGCAGGTGTTCTTTTTCTCCGCTAAAGCAGCGGGCTACAAAGCCGGCACCGAGCACCAGTGCAAGCGCCAGGGGATTAAGCGCCGGAAGGGTCACCCCGTTGACCTGGACACCGGTAGACATGCCCGGGTCGCTGGTTGGGCTGGCCTGCCCTTTTGTTAAACCGTAAATCTGGTTGTTATGGATGAAGTGGGCTACATCGGGATTGCGGCGGATGTTGTGTATAAAATGGTTACCCCCTTCACCATAGCTGTCACCATCACCGGACTCAACTATTACCTTTAGACTGGTATTTGCAATCCTGGCGCCAACCGCCGGGGGCAAGGCCCGTCCATGGAGGCCGTTAAAACCATTGGCGGTAATGTAATGCGGAATCTTGGCCGCCTGTCCAATACCGGAGCAGATTAAAACCTGTTCAGGAGGCAGGCAAAGATCAGCCAGAGCTTCTGCAAGGGCTTCGCGAATCTGGAAATTTCCGCACCCGGGACACCAGGCAGTATCGCCGGGCATATACTTTTCCGCTTTACACATGTTTCTCTACCTCCTCAAGAATTTCCCGCGGTAAAAACGGCCTGCCGTCATATTTTAAAATTAACTTGTCAACCAGGTGCCCTGTTTCCCGGTGAATCAACGCAGCCAGTTGCCCGGTTGAGTTGTTCTCCACAGAAAAAACATGCTCAGCAGCAGGGATAAGTTCGTTTAATCTTTTTTGCGGCAGCGGCCAGAGATCGGTAAAATGAAGCAGGGCTACTTTGCGCCCCAGGTCGGCCAGGGCATCAATCGTCTCCCGCAGGACCCCGTAGGTCGACCCCCAGCCGAGCAGAAGAAGATCGGGGTTGGGGTCACCATAAAGATCGGGCTCATCCATTTCTTCAGCCAACAGTTTCATCTTGTTCCCCCGCTTTTCAATCATGCGGCGCCTGGTTTCAGCATCTTCGATGATGTTTCCCTTTTGATCGTGTTCATCACTATCAACAAGAACGGTTTCTCCGGGAATCAACCCTGGAATAATTCTAGGGGAT
>CAZCHW010000321.1:0-2765 GCA_964498375.1 uncultured Syntrophomonadaceae bacterium
TTCATATCAATGGTTACCCGATCTTCTTCAACATGAACCTTGATCCCCTTGGTGAGGTCTTTACGCCCCAGTTTTTCGGCAATACCACCGACTAAACCACCGCTCATACCGGCAATTCCCGGTATATCACTGGATACGATCCCGGCGATCACTCCGATTACTTCTGACGAAATTCTAATACTGTCTCCTTCTTTGGTTGGATCCGGCTTAAGCACTGCTTCTTCTTTACCGGTAATTTGTTCCTTTTCCTCTTTGGCCATTATGTTTCCTCCTTCTTAAGAGATTAAAAGCCGGAAATTAACCGGCTCGCTGGAAAGAAGACATTGCCCCCAGAGACAACATCTTAAAAGTGATTACTATTTTGAACTGTACTATATATTATATAATTTGAATATATGCCTGTCAAGCAATCCAAAGACTGTTTTGCTTAGATTATTGCTATTTTCAGGATTATCCAATCAGGTGCAGGGCGGCCTGGCCGGTCCTGAGCGCCAGGTAATGTTCACCTCTTAAATCACAGCCTCGTTGATCAAAAGCTATAGCCGGCAGCAATACAGTTTGGTACTCTTCCGTACCTGTTAATCTCTGGGTTAAAGCAGCCTGAAAATCTTTAACAGTCAGCAAACCGGCACTGTTAATCGAGCCGCCGAAAAAGAGCGAAGGAACCGGGACCAAGGTCAGCTGTTCCAAGCCAAATACCCGGGCAGCGGTTTCCCAGCGTTTTAAGGCTGGTTCTGAAACAAGCATCAGAGTTTTCCGACCGGTTTATAATCGACTTTTCACCCTGTCGACCTGAGCCGGATCGAGGTCATAGTTAAAGACAAGACCGGCGGGTTGCCCTGCAGGACGGTTAAGCGATAATTCTACCCTGACCGCATCGCGGATTAATTTTAGCTCTACAGCAGGAGCAGCTTCAATCATCCTGAAGGCCTCCACACGTGAACGAGGCTTTGAGTTGTTAACACTATCAACCAGATCGCCGCATATTATCCCTGCCCTGGAAGCAGGAGAATCCGGAAGAAGTCCCTCTACAACAGGAAGCAGGTTATCTATCAGGGGAGGTTCAGTTAGCAGTACAGCATGCAAGCTTTTTTTTAAGGCCAATGCAAAATTATGCAGATCTTTTTCAGCCTCCGTTGGAGGAATCACCTGACCGCTGCTGTACCTGGTATAGCCGGGAATTAAAAGACGAATAGTCTTAGCGCCCGACTGGTCGAGCATGCGGATAGTTTGTTCCAGATCAGTGAAACCAACCAGGTGAGGTAGAGCTACGATACTACCGTGAAAATCAATATCCCGGGCAGCCAGCAATTGCGGCAGGAGAGCTGCACTACTGCTGCTGTCACCCATCAGCAATAAGCGACCCTGTACTGTTGCACTGTTTAGCGATAAAACCAGTTCAAGGGGTTTAAAGATGTGCAACAGCCGGACAGTTTCCCGGTTGAGCAAGGAACCATTTGTTGTTACCTGCAGTGTGGTATCGGGATAACGGTGCCGCAGCCTCTGAAGAACGTTCAGAAGATCCGGATGGGTAAAGGGTTCACCCTCCCTCAGACGGGTGGCGGACTCTCCGATTATTATTTTTCGTGAAGGGTTAAGAAATTGAAGAAGTTCTGACCACTTGGTTTCACTTAAAGGTGAAAAGCTGTAAGCTGCCGTACCGGGAGGATTATGTCTGTGGCTGCAAAAAATACAGGACAGGTTGCAGCGACCGGTGAGAGGCAGAACATTATGTTCTCGTACTGCCTCAACCAGTAACTGTTCGATAACCTGTCCTGTTTTACTATTATTCATCTCCGCTGCAATTAGCGGACAACCAGGTTCACCAGACGTCCGGGTACAGTTATCGCTTTGACAATCTTTTTGCCGGCCAGCAGCTCTTCAATTCGTTCGCTCTTTTGCGCCTGTTCGATCAGCTCATCTTCGTTTAGATTAGCAGGAACAGTAATTCTGCCACGGACTTTGCCGTTTACCTGCACGACTACTTCAACTTCTTCTACAACCAGCTTTTCAGGATCGTAAGCAGGCCAGACTTGTTCATGCACAGAGCTTTCATAGCCGAGCATCTGCCATGCTTCTTCGGCCAGGTGAGGGGCGAAGGGGGCCAGGATTATAATGGTTTTTTTCAGTACTTCTCCCAACAGGGTATTGTTCTGCTCAGTCTCGTCAAGTTCCAGACGGTAAGCATATATAGCATTAACCAATTCCATTATTGCACTGATCGCAGTGTTAAAATTAAATCTTTCCTGAATATCATAAGTGACTTTCTTAATTGCGCCATTCAAGGCTCGCTCGAGCGCGGATTCATTTTCACCATAAGAGCTGCTGCCAGACCCGGCAGCAACCTGAAGCCGGCAATCATCCACCAGCCGCCAAATACGTTTCAGGAACCGGTGCGCCCCTTCCACACCCTGGTCATTCCAGTCAAGATCTTTTTCAGGTGGTGCGGCAAAAAGGATAAAAAGGCGACCTGTGTCGGCACCATATTTTTCAACTATTTCATCAGGAGTAACCACATTACCCTTTGATTTGGACATTTTAGCCCCATCTTTATAAACCATGCCCTGGGCCAGCAGGCGGCTGAATGGTTCTTCCACTTTAACCATCCCGGCATCAAATAGCACCTTGGTAAAATAGCGGGCATAAAGCAAGTGTAAAACTGCATGCTCAATTCCGCCAATGTATTGATCAACCGGCATCCAGTAATCGGCCTGGTCACTCTCAAAAGGAGCTCTGTTACTGTTCGGGCTTGTATAACGCAGGAA
>CAZCHW010000322.1:0-2762 GCA_964498375.1 uncultured Syntrophomonadaceae bacterium
CAATACGCTTATCCCGACGGTTACTTTGATCGGCATGCAATTCGGTTCACTGCTTGGTGAGGCGATTATCATTGAAACTGTTTTTGCCTGGCCAGGTTTAGGGCGGCTGATAATTAACGCAACTTTTGCGAAAGATTACCCGGTGGTGCAGGGCGGGGTGATAGTAATTGCTATTGTGTTTATTGTCGTTAATATTCTAGTCGATTTAACTTACAAAATTCTCGACCCGAAAGTTTCACTGGACAAGTAAATGGTTTGGTAAAGACCGGTTAAGTAAAGATTAGAGACAATAGAGAAGTACAAGAGTAGAAAAGAATTATTTTAGATAGTGATGGATACTGGGAGGTTTATCAATTGAGCAGTTTACAGGAACAGAAGAAAGATGCAGTTACCGTTATCCACGCCGGTTGGATCCTCGTCTATGAAGATGGCAGTTTAAAGTCTTTAAAAGATCACGATCTAGTAATTAAGGGCGATAAAATTGAGGAAATCATTCCGGTAAGATACAAGGGGCACGCGGATGTTGAAATTGATGCGCAAAACGGGGTGGCCCTGCCGGGATTTATCAATCTGCATACTCATGCCGACCCGGTTCTGCATGGGACGACCGTTGATTTATATCCGCCCTACGATGGGGAAAGGGATCCCCGTATACCGATTGATCTTGATACGGTATTCTTGTATTCAGTCTTCTTCCCCATGGGTAATGTGGTCTGTGGAAAATTATCGGTGGAAGAGAGAAAGGCATTGACCAAATTAGGCTTGATGGGTCTGGTTAAAGGCGGCTCTACAACTATTTTTGAGCAGACAAGTAATGGCGCTGAACTTTTTGCTGAAGCGGCAATTGACCTGGGGGCCAGGGTTTACGCTTGCGATACCTATCACAGTATGGATGAGATGCCGGTTTACGATAAAGGCAAGGTCTATTACGGGGAGCACCGTTCAGCGCCTTTTGCCGGGCTGGAAAAGGCGATTGAACTGCACAAAAAATATGATGGCCAGGCTGACGGCCGGATTCATATGGCCCTGGGGCCGCACGCCACCGATACTTGCTGTCCCGAATTGCTTAGAGCTACCCGCGCGGCGGCCGATAAGCTGGGGTGTAAGCTGACCATTCATGTTGCGCAAAGCAAATCGGAAATGATCCACGTGCAAGAAGCACACGGCAAAACCCCCGTAGAGTATTTGGAGGAAAATAACTTTTTAGGCCCCGATTTTATTGGCGCACATGGTGTTTATGCTAACAACAGTGACCGGGAAATTCTTAAAAAGACAGGTTCAACAATAGTTCATTGCGCCACTTCTTTTTCCAAGGGCGGTATTCCTGTCCCGCTAAAACCATTTGTTGATGCCGGAGTTAACTTAGGGGTTGGGACAGATTCATTTTCCGTTGATTATCTGATAGAACTGAGAACTGCAGGATTTATAGCCAAGGTAAATGAGGAGCATCCCTGGGTCGCAACCGCCAGGGACATGTTAACTTATGGTACAGTTAACGGGGCGAAAGCGCTGGGTCGCACAGATATCGGCCGATTGGCTTCTGGCGCTAAAGCGGATGTGATTGTGGTGAATCTTAACAATTTACAAAATTCGCCGGTGCTTGATCCGATGAGAAAGCTGGTTTACCTATCCAATCATAACGATGTTGAAACGGTGCTGATCGATGGACGTCTGATCGTGGATAAGGGCCGGTTTATTACTGAAGATGAAGAAGCTGTAGTGGAAAAGGCCAGGCCTGCCTTTGAAAAGGTATGGCGGCTCTGTGAAGAGGCCGGACTGTATTCTTTATAGTACCGACATATTAGATAAGGGTATCATCTTGAAAAGTGAGGTATTGGCAATAGTGTCTCTGAAAGTTGTTACATTTGGTGAAATTATGTTGAGATTGTCGCCTTCCGAGCATTTGCGGTTCGCGCAGGCTGATCGCTTTGAGGTTACCTATGGTGGCGGTGAGGCTAATGTGGCAGTGTCACTGGCAAACCTTGGTTGTGAGGCTCATTTTGTAACGAAACTGCCCGCTAACGCAATAGGTCAGGCTGCAACCGGTTATTTGCGCAGGTTTGGAGTAAAGACAAATTATATCAAGTACGGCGGAAATCGTTTGGGTATCTATTTCCTCGAACACGGTGCCTCTCAACGTCCGTCGAAGGTGGTTTACGACCGGGCGAACTCGTCGATTGCAGGGGCTAGGCCGGGCGATTTTGACTGGAGCACCATTCTTGACAGCTGCAAGTGGCTTCATGTAACCGGAATTACCCCTGCCTTAAGTGATGATGCGGCGCTTTTAACCGGTGAGGTGATGAAAGCAGCGAACGCTAGCGAAGGGTGCACGGTAAGCTTTGACTTGAATTACCGTAAAAACCTCTGGTCGAAAGAGAAAGCGCGTAAGGTTGTCACTGATTTGATGCAATATGTTGATGTTTGTGTCGGCAATGAAGAGGATGCTGAAAACGTATTCGGTATTAAAGCCGTTAATTCGGATATTTATGCCGGTAAATTGGACCAAGAAAGTTATAAAAAAGTAGCTAAGCAGGTTTTAGAAACTTTTAACCTCTCAAAGGTGGCTTTTACTATGCGGGAAAGCATTTCAGCATCTGACAATAACTGGTCGGCCATATTATATGATGGCAAGAAATACCATATTAGCGATAAATACAATATTCATATAGTTGATCGTGTCGGTGGTGGAGACAGTTTTGCCGCCGGGTTTATTTACGGTTTACTTTCCGGTAAGGCTGATCAGGATGCGCTTGAATTTGCGG
>CAZCHW010000323.1:0-2752 GCA_964498375.1 uncultured Syntrophomonadaceae bacterium
GCAGAGCAATCCATACAGGATGGAAAACGAAAGTTTTTTACCCTGTATCTGAACCGCATATAGTCAGGGCTGTTCCAGATTTCATACAAGCTATTTTCGCCAATGTTGCCAAACAGGTGCTCCGATACTTCTTTGCGCCTGCTGTCAAGGTAGTAAGGGTAAGAGTACATCAAGCCGTAACAGGGTGCAACCGCCCCATCATGACGAATTACAGCGGCATTGTCTTCGATAAAACCGCAGCGCGGGCTGCTGCCCCAGTACATGCGCGGCAAACGCAACGAACCCCATAAAATGTAATCCTGCTCTACTGCGGGCCAGACGGCCGGTTCGGGGAACCGAAAGCCATCTTTCAGGGCATCCCAACCCGGTGGGGCCAGGGCGCCCGCGCCCAGCTCGCGCGCTCGGCCAGGGGTTTCATAGAGCACCTTGCTATACATTTCCTCCGAATAGGCCAGCAAATTTGTAACCAGCACGGCCGGAGCCCCGACTTCCCTGGCCAGGCGAGGCAGCAGGGGCAGCTGTTCAAGATTATCGCGCATCATCACAAATTCCAGGCCAATTTTCGGGTAATTAACCTTTATTTTCTGCTTCAGGCGGCGCAGGTTAAGGATATTGCCAATTAAATCGTCATAATCGCCTTTAACCCTGATTTTGCTGAACATTTCCCGATCCAGGCCGTCAACAGAAAAATATATTGAGTGAACTCCAAGGCGAATCAGTTCTTCCGCCACCTTCTCACTGACCAGGGTGCCGTTAGTGTTGAAAGAAACGCGGTAACCGGCGGCAGTTAACCTGCCGATTATCTCCAGGGCGCGGGAGTGAGCCAGCGGCTCGCCGAACCCGCCCAGATGAACCATTTCCAGGTGTGGAAATCGCTTAAGCTGAGTCAGCAGCTTTTCGAAAAGTTCCATGCTCATCTCGCCGTCGGAAAGCTCCGGCCACTGCCGGCGCATGCAGGTAATACAATGTAAGTTGCAGCGGGCGGTCGGCTCAATGTAGATTTTTTTCAAACCCGCGCCGGGCTTATGTAAAATAATTTCCCCGGCGGTTTCATCAACCACATAATCGTCACGGTAAAGTAGCTGACCATCTTCTTTTAAGGCCGCTGTTCCTGATACTTTCTTCATTATATCCACCCCAGTATCAATAAATGCCATAGTATTTCAGTTGTTTAAAGGCAACCAATAAATATAACCAAATAGGTTATAAAATATTATACGCTATTTATTTCTCTGGAGCAAGTGAAGAAATAATATATTAACCGGCCAGGCAACTCCCCAAAACTGCGGTGCTGTGATATCATAATCAGAAATAACGCACTGGAGGTAAATCATGCAACTAACTGAAAAACTATATTGGTACCCCTGGCAGGGCCGGGCCAACAACTGCAACAGCTACCTGCTTAAAGGTGAGCAGATAATCCTTTTCGATCCCGGCCACATTTACAATGAAATTAATGAAAGCTGTTATGACATACTTAACCGTAACCTGGTTGCCGATGGAATTAACCCGGCTGATCTGGATTTAATTCTTTGCACACACGGCCACCCCGACCATGTTGAAGCGGTTGGCTTGGCTCGCGAAAAAAGCGGCGCCCCCGTCGGCATTCATCGTGACGACGAGTTTATCATTGAAGCCCTTACCGGTCGATTCGGCTCACGCAGTGGCCAGGAGATGCCCTCACTCAAGCCCGATTTTTACCTGACCGAAGGTGAACTGAAACCGGGTACAGATTTTTATTTCACCCTGACCGAACAGATCGAAGTTATTTTTACGCCAGGTCATTCCCCGGGGTGTGTCTGCTTTTACCTGCCCGAAGAGAAGGCTCTGATCAGCGGTGATACCGTTTTTCAGAACAGCATCGGCCGGGCCGATTTGCCTGGTGGGAATATGGAAATCCTGGCAGAAAGTATTGATAAACTATCAGCCCTGGAAGGAATAGAACTGCTTCTACCCGGTCATATGGGCATTGTTAAGGGCGCAGCCCAGGTTCAGTTAAATTTTGAGCAAATTAAACGCTACTTTTTTGGCTAGCCGCCACTTGCTGTCAAAGCAGGAATAACTCTTAAAATCGCGAATTCTTCACTATGAAGAAGATTCTAACCGCACCATAAGTTAACCGCTCGAACAGCTAATTTAGATAACTTATTGGGAAGGGAGTTGCCTGCATGAAGATTGCAATGCTCTCGCCGATTTCCTGGCGCACCCCGCCCCGCCATTACGGCCCCTGGGAATGGGTGGTCAGCATGCTTACCGAGGGCCTGGTCAGGCGTGGTATCGATGTAACGCTCTACGCAACAGCCGACTCCGTAACCGGCGCCAAACTGCGCCACGTTGCTCCCAGACCCTGGTCGGAAGATCCCGAACTCGACCCCAAGGTCTGGGAGTGTCTGCACATTTCTGCCCTCTTTGAAGAAGCAGACCGGTACGACCTGATTCATAACAATTTCGATTTTTTGCCCCTCAGCTATGCCGGCCTGATCAATACACCGGTGCTGACCACGATTCATGGTTTTTCCTCGCCGCGCATACTACCGGTTTACAGCAAGTATAACGGCCATGCGCATTACGTGGCGATCAGCGACGCCGACCGCCACCCCGACCTTGACTACCAGGCTACCATACACCATGGTATCCCGGTTAAAGAATATCCCTTTCACCCCGTTCCGGACGATCAGGGTTACCTGCTCTTTTTTGGTCGCATTCATCACGACAAGGGTGTTTACGAATCGATCCGCCTGGCCAAGCAGGT
>CAZCHW010000324.1:0-2735 GCA_964498375.1 uncultured Syntrophomonadaceae bacterium
AAAGAAAAAATGAGTATTGAAGAAGTAGATACGATTACCGGCCCACCAATGGGGCACCCGAAGAGTGCTTCTTTCCGCACTCTTGATATGGTCGGCCTTGATACTTTCTGTCACGTCGCCCGCACTGTATATGATAAGAGTGACGATCCCCATGAAAAAGAAATATTTGACCTCCCTGCATTTCTGAAAAAAATTATCGACAACAAAATGCTGGGAGATAAAACCAAGCAAGTTTTTTATAAAAAAATTAAAGGCGAAAACGGCTCGGAAATCCTTGCTCTTGATTATGAAAAAATGGAATATCGCCCCAAGGAAAAAATACGTTTTGATATCCTCGGCAAAACCAGGCATGAAGAACTGCAGAAGGGCTTTAAGATGCTCGTTGAAGCTGACGAAAAAGCCGGCCAGTTTGCCTGGGAGCTGACTAAAAACTTCCTTACATATAGCGCATCATTAATCCCGGAAATTGCTGATGACATCTATAATGTTGATCGGGCAATGCGTTGGGGCTTTAACTGGAAACTTGGCCCCTTTGAAAGCTGGGATACTATCGGCCTTAAAGATAGTGTAGAAAGAATGAAAAATGAAGGTCAGTCAATACCTGCCAACATAGAAGAAATGATCGCTAAAGGCTTCGAAAGTTTTTATAAGGAAGATGAAAAAGGTAATCTCGCCTACTACGATTTAGCCTCTCAAAGCTATAAACCGCTTCCGGTAAGCTCGGAAATAATCAGCCTTCCAGCGTTAAAAAAACAGAACAAGCTGATTATAGGCAATGATGACGGAAGTCTGATTGATATGGGTGACGGCATCTGCTGCCTGGAACAGCACAGCCCTCAACAGGCTCTTTCGCCGCTTTTCTGGGATTTCATCCACGAAGCGATTGAAGAAGCTGAGAAAAACTATATCGGTATGGTCGTCGGAAACCACGCCAATAATTTCTGTGTCGGCGCTAACGTTGCCCTGATGTTGATGGGCGCCCAATCGGGCGAGTGGGAAATGCTTGAAAAAGCAAATGTCAGCCTGCAGGATGGCCTGATGAAGCTAAAATATTCAAGAATTCCGGTCGTTGCCGCTCCCTTCCAGATGACCCTTGGTGGCGGGATGGAATTGATATCTCACTGCAACCGGGTTCAGGCTGCGGCAGACACCTTCCTGGGCCAGGTTGAAATGGGCATGGGTCTAATTCCCGGAGCCGGAGGCAACAAGGAACTGTTAATCAGGATGACTGAAGGATTGCGCGATGATACCAAGGTAGATCGTCTACCTTACGTGCAAAAAGCTTTTGAAGCAATTGCAATGGCAACTGTATCAAACAGCGCCAGGCATGCCCAGGATTTGGGCTTCCTCCGGCAAACCGATAAAATTACGGTGAACCAGGATTACCTGCTGCATGACGCCAAACAAACAGCCATGGCCATGGCCATGGAAGGTTATGAACCGCCCAAACCATTAAAGATCAGAGTTTTGGGTGAATACGGCATTGCTACTTTCAAGGTAGGCGTGCAGAACATGCTCTGGGGCGGTTATATAACCGAACATGAACAAAAAATTGCCGATGCTGTTGCTTACGTACTCTGTGGTGGTAACATTAAGGCAGATACACTGGTAACCGAACAATACCTGCTGGATATCGAGCGCGAAAAATTCAAGAGCCTGCTTGGTGAACCGAAAACCCAGGAAAGAATTACCCATTTCCTCACCACGGGCAAGCCTTTAAGAAACTAAAGGAGGAGGTAACTAGAATGAGAGAAGCTGTTATAGTTTCCAGTGTGCGCACAGCAGTAGGCAGGGCGCCGCGGGGCAAATTGCGCCACACCCGTCCTGAGTATATGGGCACCACAGCAGTACTGGAAGCCGTTAATCGGGCCAAGGGACTGGACCCCGCTGAAATAGAAGATGTTATTCTGGGCTGCTCATTCCCGGAAGCAGAACAGGGCATGAACCTGGGACGTATTGTAGCTCTGCAGGCAGGTTTTCCTGACAGCGTCCCGGGCCAGACTGTCAACCGGTTCTGCTCGTCAGGCTTGCAGGCAATCGCTTTGGCAGCAGAACGCATCATGTGCGGCTACGCCGAAGTGATAGTTGCCGGTGGAGTTGAAAGCATGAGTATGGTTCCGATGGGCGGCAACAAGCTGGCACCAAGCCCGATCCTTGCAGAAAAGCATATTGAAACCTATACTCCAATGGGAATAACCGCGGAAAATGTAGCGCAGCGCTTTAACATCAGCCGGGAAGACCAGGACAAATTCGGTCTGGCCAGCCAGCAAAAAGCCGGGGCGGCAACCAAAGAAGGACGTTTTAAGGATGAAATTGTTCCTCTGAAGGTTGTTGAGCGGGATGTCGGCCCCGACAATAAGATCGTTGAAAAAGAATTTATATTCCACATTGACGAAGGAATTCGTGACACCAGCCTGGAAGCGCTGACCAAATTGCGCCCGGCCTTCCATGTCAAGGGATCGGTAACCGCCGGCAACTCCTCCCAAACCAGCGATGGAGCTGCGGCAGCCGTGGTAATGTCGGCTGAAAAAGCAGCAGCTCTCGGTCTTAAACCGATGGCTATCTACCGTGGTTTTGCTGTTGCAGGCTGCCCCCCTGAAATCATGGGAGTAGGGCCGGCTTATGCCATTCCGAAGTTGATGAAATTGACCGGGTTAAATATTAATGATATTGACCTCTTTGAACTTAACGAAGCTTTCGCTTCACAAGCCCTCTACTGTATCCGGGAATTGGGT
>CAZCHW010000325.1:0-2726 GCA_964498375.1 uncultured Syntrophomonadaceae bacterium
CGGAGCAACCAACCGGTGATCGAAGAGATTATCAGCAGACTTCCCGCCACTGTGGAATTAACAGTGGTTGCTTTATTTATAGCAGTATTTTTTGGTATTTTTTTTGGAGTCAGCGCTGCCCGGCACAGAAATACACCGATTGACTATTCCATGATTGGTATATCTCTGCTCGGTGTTTCAATTCCGATCTTCTGGCTTGGGATGATGTTAATATTTTTATTTTCAGTAATGTTGGGCTGGCTGCCGGTATCAGGGCGTTTAACTATGGGACAGGTGATTCCCCAGATTACAGGGCTTTACCTGGTTGATTCACTGGTCGCCGGCAATATCAGGGCTTTTAGCGATTCTTTAAAGCATTTACTTCTGCCGGCATTTTCTTTGGCTACAGTTTCGCTGGCTTTGGTAGTCAGGGTAACCCGGTCAAGCATGCTTGATGTGCTTAGTGAAGATTATATCAGAACTGCCCGGGCCAAGGGCGTGCGTGAGAACAAAGTGGTTTATGTACATGCTCTTAAAAACGCCATGATTCCAGTCATTACTGTCATCGGTTTGCAATTAGCCAAACTGATGGGAGGAGCGATTCTTACAGAAACGGTTTTTTCCTGGCCCGGTATCGGCCGTCTGCTGGTAACCGCTATAGGTGTCCGTGATTATCCGGTTGTGCAGGGGGTAGTATTTTTTGTTGCTTTTGCTTTTATAGCCATAAATATTGTTGTTGATCTGGTATATGCCTACCTCGATCCGCGGATACGCTATGAATAAATAAACGGGGTGTCTACTTGAACAGCGAATTAAAACAGGTGATCAGGATCTACCGGAAAAATAAACTGGCGGTGGTTGCCTTCATCATTGCCATAGCGCTAATGGTCCTGGCCGTAATCGGCCCTTATATTGCCCCTTATGATCCGGTTGAAATTAACCTGCAGGCTCGCTTTGAGCCGGGATTCTGGGAAGGAAATTATGATCATCTGCTGGGCACCGATAATCTTGGCCGGGACATCTACTCCCGGATCCTGCATGGTACCGGAATATCGCTTAGAGTTGGTTACGCAGTGATTGCCATCACCGCAGTAGTAGGGCTGTTGATTGGCCTGGTGTCAGGCTATTTTGGTGGCCTGGTTGATATTATTGTCATGAGGATTATAGATATTCTGCTTGCTTTTCCCCCTCTGCTGCTGGCTCTGGTGATTGCTGCCACTTTAGGTACGGGAATAGAGAAAGCGATGCTGGCTATAGCTATAATCTATATTCCCAGCCTGGCCAGGATTGTGCGTGGCTCAGTTCTGACTGTGAAAGAAATGCCGTTCGTGGAAGCATCAAGAGCAATGGGTGCAGGCAATTTCTGGATAATTCTCGGGCATGTACTGCCTAATGTGCTAACCCCGGTAATTGTTTACCTGACTCTTTTACTGGGTGATGCCATATTATACACTGCTGCACTTGGTTTCCTTGGAGTCGGGATTGATCCAACCACTCCTGAATGGGGTGCCATGCTCAGTAGTGGAAAGGACTTTCTGATTCTGGGCAAGTGGTGGATCACCCTGTTTCCGGGCATTATGATCTTTTTGGCAGTGTTATCATTTAATCTTTTTGGCGATGGTTTAAGGGAAGCGGTTGATTCGAAGCTTCGTCTCTAAGTTATGCTTGAAGGGAAAGGAGTATTGATTTGCCTGATACCCCGGTTTTGCATATTCAAGATCTTAGTGTGGAATTTACTACAGATCGTAGTAAAATCCTAGCCGTGGACGGAGTTGCGCTTGCTATTGAAAAGGGTAAAACCCTCGGCCTGGTAGGTGAATCGGGCTGCGGCAAGAGCGTTACGGCACTGGCGATTATGGGTTTGCTGCCCCGTTATGCCGCGGTTGGTGGATTAATCAATTTTCAGGGTCGTGATCTGTTAGCCCTGAAATCAAATGAGATGGCCTCTATTCGTGGGAACAGAATATCGATGATATTTCAGGAGCCTATGACTTCGCTGAACCCTGTTTTTACAGTGGAGTACCAGCTCAAGGAGGTTTTACAACTGCACCGGCGGGTAAGCAGTAAGCAGGTGCGGGAAGAAATTATTGAACTATTAAAAATGGTTGGTATTCCCAACCCTGACAGGAGAATGAGGGATTACCCTCATCAACTTAGCGGTGGGATGCGACAGCGGGTGATGATTGCCATGGCCATGGCTTGTGAGCCGGATCTCCTAATTGCTGATGAACCGACAACCGCCCTCGATGTTACTATTCAAGCACAGATTCTGGATCTGATGAACAGGTTACAGAAGCAGCATGATACAGCCTTGTTAATGATTACGCACGACCTCGGTGTGATTGCCCAGCTCGCTGAAAAGGTTGTGGTGATGTACGCCGGCCAGGTTATGGAATACTCAGGGGTCTCAAACCTTTTTAAAGAGCCCTTACACCCATACACCAGGGGTTTGCTGAGAACTATTCCTGGAGTGGTGAAGAAAAAAGATCGTTTGGAAGAAATCAAGGGAACTGTACCTCACCTTTCAAGTATACCGCCTGGCTGTCGTTTCCATGAACGATGCCGGGACCGAATGCCCCGCTGTGCAGTTGAAAACCCCTTGCTAACCCAGTTTGGGGACAGGGCGGTCAGGTGTTGGCTTTATGATTACAAGACTGGAGCGTAGATCATGGAACCACTTATAACGGTGCGGGATCTAAAAAAATATTACCCGATTAAACGGATCGACAGCTTTACTCGTTTCGACC
>CAZCHW010000326.1:0-2704 GCA_964498375.1 uncultured Syntrophomonadaceae bacterium
TCATGTTCGGCAAAAAAGATTGATACAACATTGTCCTTAACTACAGGTTCCCAGTCTCCGGCATGGGGATAGCCGTCAATAATAACAAACTTGGTTTCAGGATAGCGATCCTGGACATTAAAGATTGCCGTTTCGAATTTAAAACCGGGGCAGACTATCAGGTTAAAGCCGGCATCAACAAGGTTGCCTATTTCTGTGATGTAATCCGCTTCTGTTGTCCCGCCGGGCTGCAAATACCAGGTTCCCTGGTTAAAAGACTTGTCGTCAATCGTTCCGGCATCGGTAACCATACCGATCTTTAAATCGCCCGGCTCCGGAACCGTTCCTTCAACATCTTCGCCATTTTCGTCAGCCGGGGGAGTTTCAGTTCCACCACAACCGAAAAGGGCAAAAACAACAACTACTGCCAGCAATAAAGCCAACCACTTTTTCACAGTAAAACCTCCTCTTTATTCTAATAAACCCTCTGTACACTACTTTAAGGATTCACACTTGTCAAGCATGAAACGGGTTTAATCCCTCCCTTGGCAGGATCTTATCCAACAACAATTTAGTTCTGCGCAAAACAGCAAAATCCTTCATCAAGTCTTTTTCCACATATCTAATTCAAAAATTTAAGTGCATTTCATCGTCTGCAGACAAACTTTTTCATCAAGCAGGATTTAGCACAGGAAACTGCGAAGGTATTTCATTCGAAATATGAAAAATAGTTAATTAAAGGAGTTGTTTATATTGAGCAGCATCAGAAATATAGCGCTGGCTCCCGAGGGAGAGCGCCGAATTGAGTGGGTCAGCCGTCACATGCCTGTTCTGAATAAATTAACTGACCAGTATCACAAGCAAAAACCTTTTAAAGGGATTAAAATGGCAATGTGTATCCACCTGGAAGCAAAATCAGCATATATGGCTAAAGCTTTTCAGGAATGCGGCGCCGAGGTGGTAATTACCGGCAGCAATCCCCTCTCTACCCAGGATGCAGTAGCAGCAGCCCTGGTAAAAGATAATATTGAAGTACATGGCTGGCACGGAGCAACCAGTGAAGAATATGAGCTGCATATCCGCAAGGCAGTGGAAAGCGGACCGCATTTGATTATCGATGACGGAGGGGATTTAATAACAATGATGCACCGTGAAAAACCTGATTTACTTAAACAGGTCAGGGGTGGTGCAGAAGAAACTACTACCGGCTTGATTCGCCTGCGAGCGATGGCTGCAGAAGGTAAGCTGGCTTTTCCTGTTATTGCCGTTAATGACGCCATGTGCAAATATCTTTTTGATAATCGGTATGGAACCGGTCAATCTGTATGGGACGGGATTATGCGAACGACTAATCTGCTAATTTCTGGCAAAACTGTGGTAGTTTCAGGTTTTGGCTGGTGCGGCCGGGGAGTGGCATTGCGGGCTACCGGTCTGGGCGCCAGAGTTATAATTACTGAGGTAAATCCAATTCGTGCCCTTGAAGCAGCGGTTGAGGGATTTTCAGTCATGCCAATGAGCGAAGCAGCCGCACTTGGCGATATTTTTGTGACAACAACCGGTTGCCGTGAAATTATCGCCGGCAGTCACTTCCCCCTGTTAAAAGACGGGGCAATACTCAGCAATGCCGGCCATTTTGACGTAGAAATCGATAAAAAAGCCCTTTCAACCCAGGCTAAGCACCTGGGCCAACCGCGTCAAAACATTGATGAATACCGCTTCCCCGATGGCCGTAGGGTCTACCTGCTCGGAGAAGGGCGGCTAGTCAATCTGGCTGCGGGTGATGGGCATCCGGCCGAAATTATGGATTTATCATTTGCCCTGCAGTTTGGGGCAATGCTGCACCTGTTGGATAAAAGTCAAAACCTGCCCCGTGAAGTGGTCAAACTTCCCGAAGAATATGACAGCAGAACAGCTTTATTAAAACTTGAAGCCATGGGAATAAAAATTGACCATCTTACCTGTAGCCAGGAAGATTACCTGCACGCCTGGCAGTAACACATCGGGCTGCTGTCTGACGACTGAAAATAGAATTGTGCCCGGCTTTTCAAGTTAAAGCCGGGCACTTAGATTAATAAATAGTTATCAGCCCGGCAATATTCTCATAGGTTTTTTCACCAATTCCGCTAACATCCATCAATTCTTGTGGGTCGTTGAAAAAACCGTGCTGCTCCCTGTGAGCAACGATCTGTTTTGCCCGGACCTCTCCAATCCCTGGTAAGGAAGTTAATTCATCAGCCCCGGCCAGATTAATATTGATTTTTCCATCCGAAGAAGCTGGTTCTCCCGATCGATTTACAGCAGACTCTCCGGCCCGGTAAACAACAACCTGCTCTCCATCAATAAGAGGCCTGGCAAGATTAACTGCCGTTTCATCAGCCTCTTCCTTGAAACCGCCAGCTAAATCGAGAAGCTGGTATACCCTTGAACCGGAAGGCAGCTGATAAACCCCGGGATTTTTTACCTCACCGACGAGGTGTATGGTTATTAATTCTTCAAGATTCTCCTCTTCATCCGCCGGTTCGCCTTCTTCCCGTAAAAGCCCAGTTTCGGTCACGGGTGATCGATGTAAGGCTGAACTGCTTAAAAGTCCGCTGCGCCATACTCCACCAGCCAGTAAAAGCAAGACTAAAAAACCAATCAGAACTTTTTCATTAATTAGACCTCTGTCTCTTAAAAAATCAAACATTTGGCTCCTCCGCTGTAAACTTTACCTTTGAGGTAAATA
>CAZCHW010000327.1:0-2693 GCA_964498375.1 uncultured Syntrophomonadaceae bacterium
TAATGACTGTAATGGTCAAACTTGTTACATTTCCTTTGAATAATAAACAGATCCAGTCGGCAAAAAGAATGCAGCAGCTACAGCCAGAAATGAAAAAAATTCAGCAAAAGTATAAAGATGATAAAGAAAAACAGAACCAGGCTGTAACAGAATTTATGAAAGAAAACAACATGAACCCGCTGGCCGGTTGCTTACCGTTGTTGGTTCAGTTTCCGATTCTAATCGGGATCTTCAGATTGTTGCGGGAGGCAGACCAATTTTTAGACATGACAGTGATCAACCCATACCTTTTTCCGGCAGCGGAGTATATTGATCTTTTGTTAGTGCCAAATATTGGTTTTGATAACTTTCTCAGCGAGATCAGTATATATTATATTTTTCCACTGATCGCAGGAGCAACAACCTACCTGTATTCGAAGATGTCTGCATCGACAGACAGCAGCCAAAAAATGTTGCTTTATATGATGCCAATTATGATAACTGTCTTCAGTTTTAGTTTTCCGGTGGGGTTGGTGATCTACTGGATTATGAACAACCTCTTCTCAATAGGACAGCACAAGCTGATTGTACATTTGGATAATGATGGACCGGGTTCAAAAAATACTGGAGATGGCGGAAAAGCAGATAAGAAGCTTGGGAATAATGCAGACAATAAAAGTGGAACATCTGACAATAATGGTAAGCCCGAACCTAAAGGGTCGAAAAAAAAGACAAAAAAGGGGAAGGGTAAATAATGAATGAAGTTGAAAGCAGCGGAAAAACAGTTGAAGAAGCTGTAGAGAAAGCGCTTGCTGAACTGGGAATCCGGAGGGAAAATGCAACTGTTAATGTCCTGGAAGAACCCTCACAGGGGTTACTGGGTATATTAGGCACTAAAAGTGCACGGGTTGTTGTAACAGCAGCCCTGCAGCCGGAACATTATTTACAGGAATTCTTGGAAGAACTGCTGCGCAATATGGATGTTGAGGGAAGAGTTGCTGTCAGCGAAGATGAAGAAAGGCTTGAAGCGATGATCAGTGGCGATGATGTAGGAGTACTGATTGGCAGACGTGGTAAAACATTAGGCGATTTACAGTATTTAACCAACGTGATCATGCGCAGACAATATTTAAACTTAAACAAAATGACAGTTTTGGATGTAGAAAATTATCGTAACCGACGGGAAAAAACTTTAACCCAGCTGGCGAAAAATGTAGCGCGTAAAGTAGACAGGGACGGTTACGAGCAGGCCCTGGAACCGATGAATCCACAGGAAAGAAGAATTATACACCTGGCTTTACAGGATTATCCCGGGGTTACAACATATAGCGACGGGCAAGAACCGTACCGGAAAGTTATAATTGCCCCTGAGTAGAGCAAAGGTGCGGAACCGCCCCGGTATGGGGCGGTTTTTTATTGCTTATTATTAAAAAGGAGAAGGCTGTTAATGCAGGGAAACGATACAATAGCGGCAATCAGCACCCCACTGGGCGAGGGTGGAATTGGCATTGTAAAAATTAGCGGTAAAGATGCTTACAGAATTGCCGATAAAATCTTCAATCCCTCTGGAAATCACGCCGGCAATTATCCCAGACCACGCAAGTTATACCATGGTTTCATCAGAGCGCTGGACGGTGGCGGCATAATTGATGAAGTGCTGGTTTCCTTCATGCCGGAGCCACATACTTACACGAGAGAAAATATAGTGGAGATCAATTGCCATAGCGGTGTGTTTGCCTTGAGATCTATTTTGGATCAGGTATTAAAGGCCGGTGCACGACTGGCTGAGCCTGGTGAATTTACTAAACGAGCATTTCTAAGTGGCAGAATAGACTTAAGCCAGGCAGAAGCTGTAATGAATATTATCAGAGCCCGCTCAGATCAGGCAGTAAAAAGTGCGGCACGGGTGATGCATGGTGAACTGGCAAAGGCGATTGAAGAAATCAAGGATGAAATTATTAGCATAAGGGCGCCCATTGAAGCGATGCTTGATTACCCGGATGAGTTTGATCAGACAGAAGAACCGTCAAGAATCAAAATTCTGGAACAGGTAAGCAAGCTAAGCATTAAACTGACTAGAATGTTAAAAGGGCTCGATACTAACCGGGCCTTTCAGGAAGGAATTAGCGTAGCGATCATCGGCAGACCGAATGTTGGTAAATCTTCGCTACTTAATGCTTTGTTGCAGCAACAAAAAGCAATTGTTCATGAAACACCGGGAACAACAAGAGATTTGCTGGAAGGATACTTAAATCTTGGTGGCTATCCTTTGCGGTTGATTGATACTGCAGGAATTCAGGGCACCGCAGATCCGGTCGAAAAAGTGGGGATTGAGCGAACCAAAATAGTGGCAGCTGAGGCCAGGCTGCTGATAGTGGTCTTAGATGGTTCAAAGAATATTAACAAAGAAGACCAGAAAATACTAAGCCTGCGCAACGAAGAGCAGGGGATGATAGTTGTCATAAACAAAGACGATCTGGAACGGGTTGTTGATAAGCAAACTGTTCAAAACATTGCCCGGGAAATAAAAGTTGTGGAAACGTCAGCAATCAATGAAACCGGGATGGAAGAACTTGAGCAGGCAGTAGCCGCAGAACTTGATAAACTGGTAGGGGAGACTGTCGACAACTCATTGCTGGTAACCCAGCGCCAGGAAATCATCCTTAAAGATACTTTAAAATATCTTGATGAAGCCAGGGTAAGTGTGCTTGAAC
>CAZCHW010000328.1:0-2678 GCA_964498375.1 uncultured Syntrophomonadaceae bacterium
CCACAGATTGTCCATCGATTTGGCCAATATACTGGCCTTCTCCAACCATAATCTGTTCCGCACCCCCGGCCGGTTGTTCCACTGCATCTATCGATACCAGAACTGGACGGTCTTCAGCCCTGTGGTAGGTAAACTCAATATGCGACCCACTTTCCAGGAGATCGAGATCAATCTCTTCTCCCAGGGCAAAGGCCATTATCTGGCCATCGACTTCAATTTCAACCGAATGGCTGTCAATCTGGCCGTTATAAATACCGGAAGCGCTGATCAGCTCTGGAACGCTTTCCCGGGCAGTGATCGTAAGGACGACCGGTTGACCTTCCCCTTCGACATAGCTAAAGGCTACCAGGGAACCATCAGCGATATCCTGAACTGAAACCCCTTCATCAAGAGCATAAGCCCTGGGTGTTCCTGCCACCTCTATTTCTACTGAGTTGTTGTCAATTTGCCCGATCAATATACCCTCTGCTTCAAAAACAGCCTGCTGCTCAGTTTCAGTTACCGCAGGCTGACAGCCGGAAAGCAAGAATGTCGCAACCATGATAACAGCAATGAGAAACGTTGTTAAAAGCTTATCTCTCTTAAATTTAAGCACAATCCATTCCTCCCCTCAATTCTTTCAGTTAATATGACTAACAGAAACCTGGTCCGGTTCCCTTTAACGGAAGCTTCCGCCTCCACCACCAAACCCACCGCCGCCACCGGAGGAAAATCCTCCCCCAAAACCGCCACCCGAAGAAAATCCTCCTGATGACCTGGAGCCCGAACTTGACGATGCAGCCGCGATTGCCGTAGTTGCTTTTGCAGTGGCTCCGGTTACCGTATTGTTTAAAGAGCTGGTCATTCTGTTAAAACTGTGCAGGGCTGCAAGGCTGTGAGCTGTTCCATAGGTAGCCCAGCTTGTCTGGTTAAATGTTGGATCGGTTTCCGGACGGGGAAAGACCAGGGTTAGCTGATCAATTACCTGCTTGGCCACTCCCAGAACAACAGCGTAAACCAGGTAATGCTCCCAGACAACCAGGGAAGGCACACTGGTCCGATCCATGGTTGAAAAGTGCAGTAAAAACTTACGGAAAGCTCTCCACTTAAGTAAATGATCTGCCCCAACCTCTGTATAGTAAGTATTGGGAGAGGCAAATAATAAAATGAAAGGGATCACCAGCAAAACCGCACCCAGCAGGTAAAGTTCCCACCAGATAAAAGCAACCAGCGCTAATCCAAGCATTAAAACCAGGGGCAGGCAACCCCAGCCCCAGAAAGCATGGTCTTTAAAAAACATTTCTGCTTCACCAAGTTTTTGGGCCGAACCTGACCAGGCAGTGTAGAAATTATAAAATTCCCTGGGCTTGAGCGCAGCATATTTCTGAAGCTGATTGAAGGTGATTTCTTTTACGCTTGGCTCTGCAGCCTTGCCCTCGCTGCTCTGATCCAGAAAATACTGATGAACCCTGCCGAAGATAAATTCAAGCACCAGACTGTCATGAGCGCCAGGAAGTTGGTTCGGCTCCCTCTCCCTGAGAATGAAATCGTCAGTGCCGGTTATTTCTTCAATTTCAATGAAACGCAGACGAGCCAGGTTAAGAATCTGGGCTGTTAAATAATCTGCTTTTATTCTTTTTTTATTCCATAAATACCCGGCTGCCGAGGGAGAATAATCGCCCGGCAGATCCCGGTAATAAGAGCCGCGATAGGCATTTTTCCTGTTCAACGCCCGCTTCCACATCCCGGTCAAAATCAGGCCAGTCGGCAAAAACAGAAATAGCGAATAATAGGGTTGATACTGTTTAGCAACCCTACCAGCATTGGCCTGCCGGGCCCATTGCTCTTCTTCTTTCAAAATTGCCTCCAGGGCTGCTTCACCACTGAACCGGCCGGAAGCAGGGACAAGGCTAACCGGAAAAAGCACCCGTCCTTCCAGGTAAGTATTGGCCGGCAGAGGAGCCACCCACCAGGTTACCTTGTTTGCATCGGCCAATTCAACTTCACCATGCAGGGGACCATGACCCCAGGCCCTCAGATCTTCAATAGCCGCACCATCGGGCAGCAAGAGCGTGACGTAAGCCTCACTGGCCGGGAAATCCCACTGATCACCAATAAATTTGTAATAGAGTTCGGCAGTATCATTGTGCACCACCACCGCATCGCGGGCAATATACTCCACCGTAAAAGTCCGATCTTCATTATAAACATCAAAGCTCCAGTCGATAATAAAATATTGATCACCCTCAACCTGAATCGAATAAGTGCCGGGTTCAGATGTCGGGAACTGATCTACAAGGGTATAGTAATAGTCTTCTTCACGCACCACAACTTCGCTGTAAAGTGAAATCCCGTTGAAATAAATGGTTTGATCAGCACCACTAAAAGCGCCGTTGAACCTGATTGTTCGATTCTCAGTTACTTTTAAATCGCCATTTGACATGATTTCTGCCAGAATATCGACCCGGGCAATTTCCAGGGAGCGGGCAAAGCCCTGACCCGGGTAAAGTAAAAGCAGAAATATAACGGCAAACAGGAGCAGGGAATACCTGCCAATGACTATTAGAGCTTTGCTGTTGACCAATTTCTCGGACACCTGCTTTCAAAACATATTTTGCAACAGTTTACATCATGAAAAAACAGTAAGCAATATTTTCGACAACAGCACATAGTTAACCTTTTCAAATCCAAGAAGTTGT
>CAZCHW010000329.1:0-2659 GCA_964498375.1 uncultured Syntrophomonadaceae bacterium
ACCTGATTCTATCCAGATACTGCCAGGTTTCAGGGCGGTTAAAAAAGTTCTTGCGGTCTGGAGCTTTATGCAGGTAAGCAAATGCATCGAGCCGGACAATCCGGGCACCGTAGAATTTTAATTTTTCCAGGGTTTCCCGGTAAAAGCGCCAAACTATATCTGCTTCGGCATTCAGGTCGAGTTGTCCCCGGTATTGTTCCTGCCCCCCGACTCTGTAGGTTTCCTGGTAAAAAGTATTCCAGAAGAAGCGATCCTGTCCGTCAGAAAAACTAATCCGCATGACCGGCAATTCCGGTTTGCGCATAAATAATTTTTCCAGGTATTGTTGATCGGGAATAATATAGCCTTCGGGCCCCGGTATCCCGTAGCCGCTCCAGAAACGATTCCAATCGATAAAAAAATCACGGTAGGGCGATCGATCGCTTTTTTCAAGCAGATCAAGGAACTGCGGCGAATTGACAGAAAGATGGTTAAGCACCAGATCAAGCTTGAGCCTGATTCCCTGGCGGCGCAGCTGCTGCAGATCGCTCTGTCTGACCAGCTCCTGGTTGAGATCATAATCGATTACAGAAAAACCGCGGTCGAGATCACTGTGAAATATGGTTGGTAAAATATAAAAAAATGAAAAAGCGCAGCTAAACTCTTTTTGCCCTAGCAGTTCGACAGCTTTTTGCAGGTTGCCCCCAAGGCTGTCAGGATAGGCGTTAAGAATTACTCCCCGGCAATTTAAGCTTCCGGAAAGACTTTCTGCTTTAATCATGACAATAGGTCGTCCTGTGGCGCTGCAATGATTAGGTCGGCTTTACTTTTATGGGCAGAGATTATTCTATGCTCAATGGCCAGCACCTTTTCGAGAAAGGCGGTTAGCGGGTCGCGTGACCTGGCCAGGCGCGCTTTTTTGGTTTGCCGGTAAGTGCGATCAATAAAAGCGCGAAGATCTGCATTTTTTATCAGCGTTGTATAGGTTCCCTCGATAATTACAATCTTAATATTATCTATTTTAATAGTCTCATCTGTGATCATGTTAAGTTCGTAATTGACCAGGGGTTTTGTAAGGGAGGAGAGTTTTTTTAGCTTGATTTGCCCAACCTGTTCTTCGATCAAATCAAGCTTAACTTCTCCGGGGCCAACCCAGTCTAGGTCTGTAAGACGCTTCTGGTGATTTGATTTAGGTGGTAGGATAAAATAGTCATCCTGCTGGAGGATCTGGGGTTGGTAACCAGCAGACTCACATAGAGCAGCCAGGACTGCTGCTGTCTCTGATTTGCCACTGCCAGATTCCCCGGCTACTGTTACTGCCACAGGATTGGTAGATTGCTCTAATAATGGTTTTACTCTGTTGTAGATTGTTTTTGCGGCCTGTCTGTGGTAGTCATTGATCAGCAGTTTGTCCCCAATCATGGTTTAATCTCCTGTTGGTTAGTTAAACTTAAGGTGCGAACAGTTCACATTCCTAATTCAACTTATACTTTTTAAAATCCTTTTTCCTTCAGGATTTGTAAATATTTTATTCAGCCATTTTTTGACTTGGCCAGTAAGCAGGAATATAATGGCTATGTTCTGCTTTAAAATGAGAACTAGTTTATGATTATTTGAAGGAGGAGGTTAAATAATGTACCTGTTTGTCCTGGTTCTTAACAAGGTTGAGTTGCTTGAAGATGTTCTGGAAAAGCTGGTTCAGGTTGGCATAAGCGGGGCTACAATCATTGATTCAACAGGGATGGGGCGAGCTTTGGCTGATCTGGACAATGATCTGCTGCTAAGCGGCATTCGTTCAATTTTTCAATACAGTAGGCCGCAGAACAAAACGATCTTTTCGGTTGTTGATTCTGCAGAGAAAAAGAACCAAATCATAAAGGCAATCCCGGAGGTGCTGGGTGATTTGTCGCAACCTGGTGTAGGGATCATGTTCACCCTGCCTTTAGACCAAATTATCGGGATTAACGGATCACCTTCCCGCTTATAAGCTCTAATCATCACAATTTCAACAGAAGAAGGGATTTGCCTTGGATATATATACAAAAGTGTTGGTTTTAGCGGTAATCATCCTATCCGGATATCTGGGTGGGCGATTGCTTCGTTTGCTAAAAATGCCGATGGTTGTCGGTTACCTTGTCGCCGGTATGATCTTAGGACCTTCAATTACCGGCTATGTTACTTTGGAAATGAATAGTGAACTTGAATTAGTCAAGATTCTTGGCCTGGGGATGATCGCTATTTTAATTGGTGGGGAGCTTGAGTTGAAAAAGATAAAGCACCTCAGCAGGGCTATTTTCGGCATCACAATCGTCCAGGTGCTCGGAGCGGCAATAGTAGTTTTTGTGGTAATGTATTTTGTTGTGCAGCTTCCGCTAACAATGTCTCTACTTCTCGGCGCACTAGCTACGGCTACCGCCCCAGCTTCGCCGGTTGCAGTTATCCGTGAGTACAATGCCAGGGGACCGTTTACAAGCACCCTGCTGGGTGTAGTAGCCCTGGATGACGCTATCTGCATACTTTTCTTCGGGCTGGTATCTGCGGTTGTAGCGTTACTACTTGGTGGAATGTCAGTTAGTCTTGGAGCTATTATGTTTGCTCTCTCTGAAGTTGGGTTTTCCATCCTGCTCGGTATTGCCACAGGAGTTACATTAACTCTAGTTTTCCCCCGTCTAATTAATCG
>CAZCHW010000330.1:0-2650 GCA_964498375.1 uncultured Syntrophomonadaceae bacterium
CCTGGATCATCGTCCGCTTCTTCGTCAGCAGCAGTTTCCTCCTGAGGCTCCGGTTCTTCCTGCTGTTCCGGAGCAGTGCTGTCATCACCCGAGCATCCTGTGGTCAGCGGTGCTAAAACCAGTAAACCAATTAAAATAATCAATAACCATCTTTTAATCATTTTGTTGCCCTCCTCAATTTATTCTATGAACATGGAACTGTTCTGTAAAGTATTATACGGCGGCCCCCGGCTCTAATCTATGACATAATTGCTGCATTATTGTTCCCGATTGCCCTGGCAGGGATTGAAAGACAGCAGGCAACCAGTTGGCGTGAAAAAAATCACAGATTTGAACTGACCAATTGGAGCAACGCCTTATTTATGATATATTGTTAACATCACTTTATCGATTGATGCTGCAATGAACTAGACAACGGAGGTGTTAGTTTTGAAAGTACTTGTTAGCGACGCTCTATCTGAAGAAGGGCTGAAGATATTGCGCGAACATGCTGAAGTAGAATACAAGCCGGATATTACCCCGGAGAACCTGGTAGCCGAAATAGGCCGGTATGACGGACTGGTGGTGTGCAGCCGTTCCAAGGTAACTGCAGAAGTAATTGAAGCGGCTGATAACCTGAAGGTGATTGGCCGAGCCGGGGTTGGTGTCGATAATATCGATATTGAAAAGGCAACAGAGAAAGGGATAATTGTCCTTAACGCCCCTCAGGGCAACACTATTTCCACTGCCGAGCATGCCATTGCCATGTTGACTTCCCTGGCCCGCAATATAGCTGCGGCCAGCTGCTCGGTCAAACAAGGTGATTGGAATCGCTCCTCCTATACCGGGGTTGAACTGAACAAAAAGATCCTTGGAATAGTAGGCCTGGGCCGCATTGGCACCGAGGTGGCACGGCGGACACGGGCAATGGGTATGAAAATTATTGCCTATGATCCCTATGTTTCAGGTGAACAGGGTGAGAAGCTGGGGGTTGAAATAGTCACATTCGAACAGCTGCTGGCTGAAGCCGATTTTATCACTCTCCACCTGCCAATAGGCGAGACAACCCGGCACCTGATCGGTGATGCTGAACTGGCAAAGATGAAACCGGGTGTCCGTATAATTAACTGTGCCCGCGGTGGGCTTATAGATGAAGATGCACTATGCCGGGCTTTGGAAGATGGCCGTGTTGCCGGCGCAGCGCTGGATGTGTTTGAAGAAGAACCGCCCGGTGACTGCCCGCTGCTGCGTTCCGACAAAGTAATAGTCACCCCTCATCTTGGTGCGCTGACTCGTGAGGCGCAAACCAATGTTGCCCTGCAGGTAGCTGAGCAAGTGATTAAAGCCTTACAGGGTGAACCGATAGTTTCGGCTGTTAACGTTCCGGCTCTCATGCCCGAAGCAAGGGCAGCGCTTGAGCCTTACCTGCCCCTGATGAAAATGCTGGGCAGTTTTTACCTGCAAATGTTTGGTGGACAGGTTGATGAACTTGAACTGACCTACAGCGGCGATGCTGCTTCACTGGAACTGGCGCCGATGACAATAGCCTGCCTGATCGGTTTTTTGCGCCATATCGTTGGCGACGGGGTTAACTGGGTTAATGCCCCCTACATTGCCAAAGCCCGTGGCATTGCAGTGCGCGAAATTTCTACTACAGAAGCGAAAAACTACAGCACCCTGATTACCATGCGGGGGCGCTCCGGAGAATCAGAACATCATATTTCCGGTACTTTGCTCAATGGCGAAATGCGGATTGTCCGGGTTGATGAATATAATATTGAAATTGTCCCGGCCCGTTTTACCCTGATGACCACCCATACAGATGTACCGGGGGTAGTCGGTAAGCTTGGCACCCTGCTCGGCAGCGAAAAAGTAAATATCGCTTCGATGCAGCTTGGACGCAAGGCAATTGGCGGAAAGGCCATGATGTCTCTGCAGGTTGATAACAGGATCAGCCCCGAGACAATGAAGAAGGTTATGGATCTGGGTATTTTTGAAACTGCCCGCTTTGTTGATTTTGGCGTGAAGGTTTCAGGGCAGAAATAAACTATAGAAGGAGTGTTGAAGAGATGGTCAAAGTCTATTCATTAAGCACCTGCCCCTGGTGTAAAAAGGTCAAGAAATATTTGGATGATAAGAATGTCCAGTATGATGTTGTAGAGGTTGATCTGGCCCAGGGGGATGAACAGAAACAAGCCCTTGAAGAAGTCGAAAAACTGACCGGCCGCCGCGCTTTTCCGGTGACAGTGGTCAACGATCAGGTTATCAAAGGGTTTAAAGAAGAAGAGCTTGAAGAGGCGTTAAAAAATGAAGCATAAGATCTACTGCGAGGTCTGCCGGATTTCTTTTTTGCACCGAGAGGCAGTGGAAAAAGGGCAGGTTGTAGTGTGCACTGTCTGCGGGGCAGAGCTTGAAGTGACTGAACTGGAACCGGAGATAAAAGCGGTGCGCTACCTTAAGGACAGTGACGAGGAGATCCGCACCCGGGTGGAAAACTTTGCCCGCCTGCGTGATTATACTTTTAATGAGGATAAGGAAATGGTGATCGAAGGGTTGATCGGTAAAAATAAGATGTATGGTGATTTTTATTGCCCCTGCCGCTTCGAAAACATCCCGGAAAATGTTTGCCCCTGCCTGGAAACCAGGATGAACGAGGTCAAAAAAATGGGGC
>CAZCHW010000331.1:0-2642 GCA_964498375.1 uncultured Syntrophomonadaceae bacterium
GGAAAACGTTAACGAAGAAAACGAAGATCTTCCTGAAATTACTGTTCAGGAGCAAGGGAAGGACATTAAAGAGGTTTCAAAAGATACAAGGGAAAACAGTATAAGTACAGAAGAAACTGTGTGGATCAGCAAAACAGATAAAAATAACGAAAGTGAGCAAAATAATTTAAGTGAAGTAAATAGCGAGGAGGACCCACATCATGGAAGTAAACCTGAAGCATGATTTGATTGTCACAATCATTAAAAAGGGTTGTTGTGAAAGAATAATTGAAGCAACAAGAGCAGCCGGTGCTGAAGGAGCCACAATTATTCCCGCCCGCGGCACGGGCATTCACGAAACCAAAAAATTGCTGGGGATCCCGATTGAACCGGAAAAAGAGATTCTCTTTACGATTGTCCAGGCAGAAAAAAGCGATCAGGTTCTTCAGGCGATTATTAAAGCCGGCAACCTTGAAAAACCAGCCACTGGAATAGCCTTTGTTATCGAACTGAAAAAAGTAGCCGGGGTTGTCCATCTGGTTAAAGCGCTTGAAGAAGCAAATAACCCAGCACGGGAGGGTTGATCCTCCCATGTTGGGTTATCCTGTTATTTATAGTGTCCCTTTATAGTTTCTACAGTTTGGCAAATTCGTCTTTTCCTACCCCGCAAACCGGGCAGACCCAGTCTTCCGGCAGATCTTCAAAAGAGGTTCCGGGGGCAATTCCACCTTCACTGTCTCCTTCAGCAGGATCGTAAACATATCCACAAACCTGGCATTCCCACTTGTCCATCAATGATTCCTCCTTATTCTTAAGTAATAAATAAATACCGGCGGAAGAGATCCCTTCCGATAAGGCTAAACACTTTGAATTATAACACAGATTTGTCAGCGGTTAAACATCACGAAAATTTAAAGAATCCATTTTACAACTTCGGCAGGAAAAGAATTAGTAACCGTTGAATATTAGAGTATTTTATTTAACCCCGAATGTACTTTTAGTTACCCAGGGTTCGCAGATTAGTCAATGCAGCAAAGGGGGTTTTAAATCATGCTGGCCAGAGTAAGATCCTGTGCCGTACTGGGCATTTCCGGCATTCCCGTTGAAATTGAAGTTGATATTGCTGACGGTTTACCTGCTTTTGACATTATCGGACTGCCCGATGCATCTGTTCGGGAAGCAAAAGAACGGGTCCGTTCGGCAATTCGCAATAACGGTTTTGACTTCCCCTATTCCCGGATTACTGTCAATCTTGCCCCAGCCGACTTAAAAAAAGAAGGTTCAGCCTTTGACCTGGCTATAGCTGTAGGGTTGCTGGCAGCCACAGGTCAGATCGACTGTCATCCTAAACTTGAAAAATCATTTTTTGTTGGCGAACTTTCTCTCGACGGTAGCCTGCGGGGCATAACCGGTGCTTTGGCTATGGCTTTGTCTCTCAGTGAAGGGCGTGGTGAGAGTGACATTGACCTGTTTCTGGCCCAGGCAAACTGCCGGGAAGCTTCACTGGTTAAAGGATTGAACATCAGGGGTGTTGATCATTTACAGAAACTGGTCCAATATTTAGCGGGCCGGGGAGAGCTGGCCCGTGTAAACAGTTCTCTTGAGCCATTTGTTGAAGAACATGGTTTAGAACATGATTTTGCTGAAGTTAAAGGCCAGGAAGCGGCAAAACGAGCCCTTGAAATAGCAGCAGCAGGAGCGCATAATTTGCTGCTTTACGGGCCTCCGGGTAGCGGAAAAACTATGCTGGCTCGTCGTATTCCGACAATCCTGCCAAAACCTGATCTGGGTGAAATACTTGAGGTGACCAGAATCCACAGTGTCGCCGGACGGCTCAACCAGGAAAAACCACTTATAACCTGTCGCCCTTTTCGCAGCCCGCATCACAGCGCTTCTACAGCCGGGATCATTGGTGGCGGGAAAAACCCCCGTCCAGGCGAGGTGAGTCTTGCTCACCGGGGAGTTTTGTTCTTCGATGAACTGCCTGAATATAACCGCGAAGTCTTGGAAGCCCTGCGGCAACCCCTTGAAGACCGTCTGGTTACGGTTACCAGGGTGGCAGCAACCATTTCATATCCTGCTGATTTTATGTTTGTCGGATCAATGAATCCCTGCCCCTGCGGAAATTATGGCGATCCGAAACGAGAGTGCCGCTGCAGTCCGGCGCAGATCCACCGTTATCGTTCAAAGTTATCGGGACCGTTGATCGATCGGATAGATCTCCAGGTAGAGGTTCCCGGTCTGGAGCTGGAGCAGCTTGATCATCAGGGACCTGTCGAATCATCTGCAGATATACGGGCCCGGGTCGAAGGGGCTCGCCTGCTGCAGAAGGAACGTTACAAAAAGATAAAAATCAGCACTAATGCTCAACTGCGGGCCCGGCATTACGAAACTTACTGTCCCCTGACAAAAGCAGCCAGAGCGCTGCTGCGCCAGTCCTTTCAAGCTTTGAATTTGTCTATGCGGGCTCACGACCGCATCATTAAAGTCGCCCGGACAATTGCCGATCTGGCCGAAGCGGATATAATTGACACTGAACAAATTGCCGAAGCGATCCAGTACAGAAGCCTGGACAGGCAGTTGTAGATTACTTCTATTTAAATTGTAATGAAGAAAGGCAAGTTATGTTCGCAAGAGCCGGCCATAGACCAGCTTATCCAGAT
>CAZCHW010000332.1:0-2631 GCA_964498375.1 uncultured Syntrophomonadaceae bacterium
ATGGTAACAATAGCTATTTATTCGCAACTGCATCCCGTTTTCCTGCTAATAAAAGCCTCCTTCACAACTCAAAGTTGCAGTTCAACTACATCCTCATCCTCCAAAGCATACTCCCGCGGCACTGCCTGACCATCAAATTTGGATGAACCCCAAACCAGAGCACTTTTTAATTTACGGGGGAAATCTTTATGTATCTGTCCGGCGAAATCAAGCACTGTTGCACCTTTTTTTAAAATGAAAGGGCGATCCCGATCGGGAGGACGACCCGATGCTTTCCCGTAAACCCTGATAATATTTAGAATTCCATAAAGTTTCTCTCTTAAATCTTCGAGACCCAGGCCGCTTGTTGCAACCGGCAACAAATCCAGATCCGGCCAAAGCTCTTTAATAACATCTATATTTTCGGCAGCATCTGGGTGGTCAGCTTTAGCAGCGACCATGATAAAAGGAAGGGGCGCAATGATAAAACCATCTTCAGAAAGATCAATAACCTCTCGTTCCTGCAGGATGGTGGTCAACCCTTCCACTTGTTCAAGACATTCAGCGGTGGAGATATCGATGACAATCAATAGAGCGTCTGCATCTTTAAAGGTGCCTATTAAACCAGGTGGCACATTGTCAGCAGTAAGCGGTGGAGTATCAACCAGCTGAATAAAAGTATCCTTGTAGGGCATCATCCCGCTGACCGGTAATGAGGTCGAAAAAGGATATTCAGCAATTTTTACTTTTGCCCGGGTCAACAAACCTACAAGAGACGATTTGCCACTATTGGGATAACCGGCTAAAACAACCTGACCGGCACCCTGCTTTTCAACCCCAAAGGGATTGAAACCACTTTTAGTTTGCTTTTTCTTTTTTCCTTCTTCCCTGTACCGGGCAATTTTTTTCTTTATATCACCCTGCAGGCGTTCAGTTCCTTTATGTTTGGGGATTACTGCCAGCATATCCTGGAGAGCTTTAATTTTATCATCCGGTGTGGAAGCGCTTTTATATTTTTCTTCTGCTGCATAGTATTGAGGAGTTAAATTGGCAGGCAACTAAGAACCTCCTTTATCCGGAAATTTCACATTTATCATAGCACATTATGAAAAATATTTACAGTTCCAAAGGCCCTATTTCCTTGACATTGCCGGTTCCTAAATGCTAAAATGTTTTTGCACTAAGTTCATGCGCCTGTAGCTCAGGGGGAGAGCGCTTGCTTGACACGCAAGAGGCCCGTGGTTCAAAACCACGCAGGCGCACCACGAAAAAGCTCTGCCAGTAAACCGGCAGAGCTTTTATTAATCATTATATGTAATTGAGCAGTTTATAAACTTTAAATCCGCCACATGTCGGCAATATCATCAAAGGTTTCCACTTTACTGATTTGTTCCAACCACTTCTCTATTTTTGAAGGTGGTAAAAGCATCGCTGAAAGGCGGCGAAATTTGGTATGCAGTTCATCAAGGGTTAACTTATTTTCCGGATCGCCTTTTGGAAAATCGGTCTGTTCGTGATCCACCGTGCCGTTTCGAAAAATAACATTTAGCTTGGCCGCCCACTTTTGCGGATAATGGGCATCGAGCAGCGGGTCAATTTCAACTGTGCAGTGGCTCATTAGCTCATTTAAAACCGGGTCATGCAGCCGTTCCTGGGTAAAATCTTCAATACCAACATGACCGTAAACCAGTGCAGTTGAGACACAGAAAGGCAAACTAAATTTTGCCTCATAGATTGTTTCCGGGAAAGGTTCACCGACAAGATCTCTGGCAACCGAGTAAGTCTGTATGCGCAGTAGTTCAATATCTTCCGGTTTAATACCCTTTTCACGTAAGCGCAAACCAAGGTCGATTCCAGCATGGGTATGCCGGGTTGAGGCATATAGCCTAAAGCTGATCTGCATAATCTTAAAATCTTTACCAATGCCTTCAACAATTTTTTCCATCTTGGCTTTTGGAGCAAAAACGCGCAGAAAACCTTTCTCTCCCGATAGTATTGTTTTGGTGCTTGTGTATCCTCCGGCAGCAAGCATCGCAGAAAATAAGCCATTCTGTGCTGCCTTACTGGCATGAAGAGGTTTACTCATCATTCCTTCCGGACTATAGTGCAGCTCCATCAATCCGGCCGCTTGGGTTCCTGCGTGCCCCAGGGCATTAATTAGCTGGTTTTCATCAAGACCCATTACCTTTCCGGCAGCAATAGCTGCCGCGAAGGTGCCACAGGTTCCGGTGGTGTGCCAGTAGTTATAATGAGTTGGAGTCATAGCTTCAGCTATGCGAATACCAACCTCATAACCGACTACTATCGCTGCAATTAAATCCTTGCCTGAAGCGCCTACTTTCTCTGCAGCAGCAAGAGCAGCTGGAATTATTGGTGAACCCGGCCGCAGGATTGAACTGCGATGCAAGTCATCAAGCTCAAGCGCGTGAGCATATAATCCATTGCCAAGGGCAGCGTTTAGGGCAGGAACTCTTTCTTTGCGACCGATAAAAACCGCCTGGGGCCTTCCCCCGGCTTCTTCAATGATTTCTGTCACCACATGACCCGGTAGAGCAGTAGCTCCCGCACAGGCGGTACCGACCAGGTCGAGCAAACATACCTTAGCCTGGGTGATTACTTCTTTCGGCAAACTTTCGTAAGTGGTTTCTTTGG
>CAZCHW010000333.1:0-2627 GCA_964498375.1 uncultured Syntrophomonadaceae bacterium
CTGTCGCATTACATCCTGCATATTCGATCTGGTCAGACGGGCAATATAGGCGGCAGATGGCACGGCAGCGGTCATCGCTGGCAGAGCCAGGAATCTGGCTCCATCGAGCGACCATAAATTTTCAGGAACTCCTGAAACAGGCAGCCATCCTAATTCAACCGCTACGAATAAGATCAACATTTGTCCTAACCAAAAATTTGGAATAGAAATGCCTAAAATTGCCCCGGTCATGGTCACCCGATCGATCATACTATCACGCCATTTAGCAGCTACCACCCCGACAAGAATGCCGATAATTGAAGCCAGAATTATTGCAGCAAATACCAGGGTCATCGTGCGCGGCAGAACTTCAGCAATCAGGCGGCTCACAGGCACCTTCATCATAAATGATGCACCCATGTCTCCGGTAAATAAGCCGGAAATAAAATTCCAGTATTGCACAGGAAGAGGCAAATCCAGGCCTAGCTGTCTCCTAACAATATCAAGATCTTCAGCAGTCGCCTCCAGACCGGCAACGTGACGCGCCGGATCTCCTGGAGTTAAATGCAGGATCAAGAACACTATTATAGTGACACCAATAAAAGTGGGGAGCGCCGCCAGCAAGCGGCGCCCCAAAAACTTAAGCATGCCTATTCCTCCACATAAACATCATTGTATAGCCATACCATTTTAACCCCACTGTGCTGGTAACCTTTTACTTTGGTGCTCACAGCGGCTAAAGCTTTATCAGAGTACATCCATACTCCCATCACTTCATCTTCGAATAGTTCTTGCACCTGATAGTAGATTTGCGTTCTTTCTTCCTGGTCCACCGTCAGGTTGCCCTGCCTCATCAGCTCGTCCAGTTCCGGGTACTCCGAGCCGAAGAAATTCAGCGGAGAAGTGCTCAGGTGAGTAATATAAAGCGGTTGATCACTGGGGTCACCAGTCGGCCTGGGGCCAATACCGGTAAAGGTCAACTCATAGCCGGCCTGCTCTTCAATTTTTGGCCAGACCTGCGAACCTTCAACTACTTCCGGCACAGCTTCAATCCCTACTGCGCTCAAATCGCTAACAACTGCATCGACAATCTCTTTATCTTTAATGTAGCGGCCATTCGGTCCGAGGAAACGGAGGGTCAGGCGCTGGCCATCTTTAACTCTAACTCCGTCTGAACCTTCAACCCATCCCATTTCTTCTAACAACTGCTCTGCCCTTGCGGGATCAAATTCAGGTTCCTGGTAATCAGCCTTATGGGCCCAGCTGATAATAGGTGTCGGACCAGCAGCACGTACAACTACTTCCCCACACAAATATTCAACAATTTCATCAACATTAATGGCATGATGTATTGCCTTGCGCATCCTTACATCCTGCATTAGTGGGGTGGAAAGATCATAATATATACCCCGCATCGTATGGTTCGGGTCAGCATCAACCGAAATATCCGGATGCTCTAGCAAGCGGTCATAGTGTTCTGGAGTAAGAGTGGTAACCAGGTGCACGCCACCTGTTTCAAGCTCAAGTAAAGCAGTTTCCGTATCGGTAATTGTTCTGAAAACCAACCGATCAAGCTTAATCTCGCCATTCCAGTAATTTGGGTTAGCCTCCATTACAACCCGCACACCACGCTCATATTCAGATAACATAAAAGGACCTGTCCCAACAGGGTTTTCCATGTAATCATCGCCATACTGTTCTATAGCTGCAGGACTGCACATCACTGCGGCATGGTCGGCAATATGGGTATCAATAAAAGATGCCTGGGGGCTTTTTAGGTTGAATTGCACTGTATATTCATCAACAACTTCAACGCTATCGATGTTACTGTAATTCCCAATGTTTACGGATATATCTTCATCTAATAAACGAGCATAATTAAATTTTACAACTTCCGCGTTAAACGGTGTACCATCAGTAAAATTAATCTCTTCACGTAAATAAAAAGTGAAGGTCATTAGATCGTCTGATATATCCCAGCTCTCTGCAAGCATGGGTAAATAACTACCATCAGTGTCGATTGATACGAGATACTCGTTTATGTTTTTAATAACCTGAAAAGAAGGAACACAAACAATTCTAACTGGGTCAAAACCAACAATATCAACCGGAACAGCAACCACCAGTGTACTATCAGTTTCATCAGCCTGTTCGCCGTTACCGCCGCACCCGGCAACTGTAATCAACATAATTAATGCAATTAAAAATATCAAGCTCATTTTATACTTGACCATCGCAAAATATCCTCCTCATTCTAAATTTGATTCCGTCCTCTTTCTACATTAATACACATTTGCAGCATTTTCGGTAACCAGTTCATTTATGCTAGATTATTGAGCTACCGCGTCACCCCTATCGATGCCGATTTTCCTGCTGAATCTATCTCTCTTTCCATGTTGTCTTAATTAGTAAGACAGATTTTCATGATATGCACCATTGTATTCTACATTAATTAGACAATTCCTTTTAAAATAAAAAAATTCTTTGCTTTTTTTTGTAGGGTCGGGACCCAGGCGTAGTTGATTAGGTAAGCTTTCAGCACCTACCTTACCCTATCTCCAGTTCCCGCCTCATCAAACCCGGCGTGCGGTTTTGTTATTGTCAATAAAAATTCCCCATTTATGACGGAGAAAATTCCCCACCCGTCA
>CAZCHW010000334.1:0-2618 GCA_964498375.1 uncultured Syntrophomonadaceae bacterium
TAGCTCTTAATATCTTAGGTTGAGTCTCATAAGGAATTTCACCTACTTCGTCTAACAGTAGGGTCCCCCCATTGGCAAGCTCAAAATAACCAGCCTTACCACTTTCTTTAGCACCGGTAAAAGAACCCTTTTTGTAACCAAACAGCTCTGATTCAAAAAGAGAATGCGGAATAGCTGCGCAATTTATTTTAATGAAAGGCTTGTCTGTTCGATTACTCTTTAAGTGAATATATTTCGCCACCTCTTCTTTCCCAACACCCGACTCGCCAGTTAATAAGATAGCACTATCAAATCTTGCGGCTTGGGCAGCAAAATCCATGATTTTAATCATCGCTTCACTGCGAACTACAATATTACCAAAACTCTTAACCTGCTGTTTTATTAATAGCTGAATTTCTTTATATGATCTTTCAGTAAGTTTCTTTGTCTCCTCTAGCTCTTCACGAAGATTGGCTAATTCAGAAACATCCCTTACGCTACAGATTACACAGGCGATATCCCCCTGCTCGTTAATAATAGGCACACTTGTAACCAGAGCTTTTTTGCCGGTAATATAATGATGAAAAATACTTTCAGTTTGCTTCATTTTAATTGCCTGGGCAACCGAGGATTTATCGATCACGCCATTGCTTATCAAGTCTTCCACATTTTTCCTTATCACTTCATCTTTGCTTAACCCAGTTATTCTTTCGAAAGCGATATTTACATAAAGTGTTTGACCTTCTCCGTCAGTAATAAATATGCCATCAAATATTGATTCTAAAATCATGTGGAGGGCCTTGTTAATTTCAACCGATTCTAGATCTGAGGAATGTACCTTATAAAACAAATTTTCAACCAGGCTGCCTTTCTGCTCAAGATTTTTTGCCATTTTTTAGATTAATAGCCTCCTGTCATATATTTGCTTATAAGTGTTTTCTTATACATACAAATTAAGCATGTACCCTTCTCTGTTAGCCAACTCGAATTGTTAAGTCGAAGAATTGTGACATATACCATAAAAAAATATGCAATTTATGTTGCTATATTGTAACATATGTTTCATTATAAATACACTAATTTTCCTCCAGCATGCTCTATTTTAAGGGGCCATGAAATTAGATCAAATAAATATGGAAGGGTTAGAAGAAGTATAAAAGGTGATCGTCACGCAGAACATTGGCCTTTTTGTGATCTTTATCGGTGGCATCTTAATCTTTGGCATGGGCTTAACGATGATGAATATTAAAAAGATCAATACCATTAACCTGCTGCCTGCTATCCTGGTTCCTGTTATCTACTATATTATTTTAAAACCCCTAATTAGGGCTTCCTGAATAGCCAAAAAACCCTTTAAACTATGGCTTTTACGCCCATTTTGTGATAGAATAGTGCAAGGAAAACCCTCACATATCTAGAAAAATCTTGCACTTGAGGTGATGCAATTGTACCGGAAAAAAGACAATCAGATCACCATCGACGACTACCTGGTTCCCTTCGGCGGCTACCTGTTAGCAGACAACCGCTGGGTCATCAAAGCAAAGATGATCCCCTGGGACGAAATCGAAGATGAATACGCCGACCTGTTCCCCAGCACAACAGGCACCGTTGCCAAACCGGTCCGGCTCGCCTTCGGGGCATTGATTATCAAAGAAACCTTGGGCCTCACCGATGAGGAAACAGTAGAACAAATCAGAGAAAATCCCTACCTGCAGTACTTCCTCGGCTACACCGAATTCAGCACCAAGAAACCCTTCGACCCCTCTTTGATGGTCTTTTTCCGCAAACGCTTCGAACTGAAAAACTTAAACCAAATCAACGAAACCATCTGCAAAATGCAAAAACGTGATGATGACGAACCACCTGCTACAGGCGGTGGTGAAACTAACAAGCCGGAAGAAGAGACAGAGAACAAAGGCCAGATGTTAATGGACGCTACCTGTGTCCCCGCTGATATCGGTTACCCCACTGATTTAGGCCTCTTAAACGAAGCCAGGCAGAAGACCGAAGAAATGATTGACACCCTTTACGAACCGCTTAAAGGCAAAATGAATAAGCCACGCACCTACCGTAACCAGGCCCGCAAAAAATACCTCGCCGTGGCTAAAATGAAAAGCCCGAGAAAAAACAAACTGCGCAAAGCAATCCGGCAGCAGCTAAACTTCGTCCGCCGCAACCTAAAACATATCGAAGCCTTATCGGTTCACTACCAGGTCAGCCCCCTAACCATCGCCCAGGGTCTGCAGTTAGAAACAATCAAAGAACTCCACCGTCAGCAGCTCTACATGTATGAACATAAAACCCACCGTGTGGAAAACCGCATTGTGAGCATCAGCCAGCCCCATGTCCGGCCCATCGTCAGAGGCAAGGCCCGGGCCGATGTTGAATTCGGGGCCAAGCTCGCCATCAGCATGGTAGACGGTCTGGCCTTCTTAGAAAAGCTCTCCTGGGATAACTTCGGTGAAGCAATGACCTTAATTGAAGCGATTGAACGCTACCATGAGCGCCACGGGTTCTACCCCTTATCAGTACACGTTGATAAGATTTACCGCACCAGGGATAATATCAACTACTGCCAAGAAAAAGGCATCCGCCTAAGCGGCCCCAGGTTGGGCCGCCCGCCACAGGAGCCGGACCCA
>CAZCHW010000335.1:0-2584 GCA_964498375.1 uncultured Syntrophomonadaceae bacterium
AAGCGAGACTGGGAAGTTACCTTCTCGGCGGTAACAGATCTACTGGTTTTCATCAACCAGGATTATGAAATTCAACGGGTCAATCAGGCGGCAATCGATTTTTTCACCATGCCTGAAGAAGACATTCTCGGGGCCAAGTGCTACAAGCTATTTTATGGCCGGGAAAGCAAGTGCAACCCCTGTCTGGGAGACCAGGTTCTTCACTCCCAGAAAACTTCTTACCATCAATCGAGAACCCGCTATAACAAGGTGCTTGATATCTTTGCTTATCCTGCCTTTACCGAACAAGATGAGCCATACGGGGTCACATACTATGCCAAGGATGTAACCAGCTTCGTCGATTCGATTAAACTGGTATCAATGGGTGAAATGTCAGCCGGGGTTGCCCATGAACTGAACAGCCCGCTCACTGCAATTGTTGGCAACTCGCAACTGCTTTTGCGGGAAACCGGACCGGACGATCCCCAGTATCAGCTGATCAAAGACATACATAGCAGCGGTCTGCGTTGTCAGAGAATTATTAAAAACCTGCTTACCTTTTCCCGCCAGGAAGAATTTACTTTTGAAGACGTTAATATCAATGAAGTCATTGATAGCGCCGTAGCGCTGGCTGGTTACCAGATCGAAAAAAGCAAGATCCGCCTGATCGTAGAAAAAAGCCCCGATATTCCGCTACTTTCGGGTAGTGCCACCAGTCTCGAACAGATTATAATCAACCTGCTATTAAACGCTAAAGATGCCGTGGAAAGCAAATATCGCGATTCAGGAAACGGAACAACGGGAGAAGTTAAGATTTGCTCACATCTCCACCCGGAAGGACATCTGGTGATCATAGACGTTACCGACAACGGAAGTGGAATCGAAGAAGAGCATATCCCCCAGATATTCAACCCTTTTTATACGACTAAGAAAAGCGGTAAGGGCACCGGGCTTGGGCTTTCAGTCAGTCTTGGCATAGCCCAGGCTCACGGCGGCTTTATCGATTTAAATACTGCCATTGGTAAAGGCAGCACCTTTAGTTTGCTGTTGCCCCTGAAACGATGCGCAACTGATGAAGATGGAACAGTTAAAGAGCATTAATTAACCGGAGGAACAGGAATGGCGAAAGAGGCGCTATTTTTAATTGTTGATGACGAGCAGGAAGTCTGTAATTTTTTCAGTTACCTGCTCAAGCAGAAGGGATATGGTGTTGAAACAGCCACATCGGGAGCAGAAGCTTCTGTTAAGCTGCAGCAGCATAATTTTGACACAGCCCTGGTCGATTTAAAACTACCCGATGCCAACGGACTGGATATTTTACGGGAAATCAAAGAAAGTCAGCCACACTGTGAAGTAATTATCATTACCGGTTTTTCTACAGTCAAATCTGCTGTAGAGGCCATTCAGCTAGGTGCCTTCGATTACGTGGAAAAACCCTTTGTCGACATCAATGAAATGGAAGTTCTGCTTGAACGCTCCCTTAATGTAAAAGCAGAAACAGAAAAAATGTCTGCCGTCCAGCAAGAGCTCGGTTTTATTGTCGGCCAGCATCCGAAAATGCTTAGCCTGATCGCTGCAGCCCAAAAAATTGCAAAAAAAAATATTACTGTCCTAATCCAGGGCGAAACTGGAACAGGGAAGGAAGTTTTGGCTCGTTATATTCACTCCGTCAGCCACCGCAGCGATCGGCCTTTTCTCGCTTTTAACTGTGGAGCTTTCACCGAAACCCTGCTGGAAAGCGAACTCTTCGGCCATGAAAAAGGTTCATTTACCGGAGCGACCCACCAAAAAAAAGGCATATTTGAACAAGCAAACCGAGCCACCCTTTTTCTCGATGAAATAGACTCGGCCAGTCCGGCAATCCAAATAAAATTATTGCGGGTCCTGGAAACCGGAGAATTTTTGCGGGTAGGCGGCGAAGAAATGTGTCGGGTTGATGTGCGCATTATTGCAGCCACCAATGCCAACCTGTCCAGGAAAGTAGAAGAAAACAAGTTTCGGGAAGATCTTTTTTACCGCCTTGACGTAGCCTCCCTGCACATTCCACCACTGCGGGAACGGCCCGAAGATTTGAACCAGTTCATAGACTATTTCTTAAAGAAGGAATCAGCAGCAAAGCAGATTGAGCTGAAACCTTTTTCAGAAGAAGCGCTCGCCACTTTGAAGCAACATGAGTGGCCAGGCAACATCAGGGAACTATCAAATACAGTAGCACAGGCGTTACTGCTCAGCAAGAGCAGGCAGATTGAAGTTGACGACCTGCCCGAGCGAATCAGGAAAAAACAATCAGAACCTGAGCTCCCGGCAGCAGATCCTCTTGAATCAACAGTGCCGGCAAGAGCCTCCTTCAACAGCCTGCCTGATACATCAGCCAGGCTTGGTGAACATCTGAATCAATTTGAAGAAATACTTTTTGAAACCCTAAACTTCCGGCAGGGATTTGACTTTGAACTATTCAATAATGATCTGACCAAATGGCGCGACGGTTTGTTGGCCCGGATCATTGACAGCGCTATTGAAGACACCTATGGAAACCAATCCCGGGCGGCACAACTGCTCGGGATAACTCCACGAGCGCTGCGCTACCACCTGCAGAAGGGACAAA
>CAZCHW010000336.1:0-2580 GCA_964498375.1 uncultured Syntrophomonadaceae bacterium
AAGCCATACAGCTCCTTTTGCAGTTTTGCCCATCTTGTTTCCCTCAGAAGTCATTAGCAGGGTAATGGTCAAGCCGTATGAATCCCGGCTCAACTTGCGGCGGATCAGCTCTTTACCGGCTAAAATATTAGACCACTGGTCATCACCGCCAAACTGCATCGAGCAGCCGTATTGCTGGAAGAGATGGTAAAAGTCATATGCTTGCATGATCATGTAATTCAGCTCCAGGAAGGATAGGCCTTTTTCCATTCTCTGTCTGTAGCATTCTGCCCGCAGCATGTTATTGACTGAAAAATGAGGGCCAACCTCGCGCAGTACTTCGATGTAATTGAGTTTTAAGAGCCAGTCAGCGTTATTAACCATGATCGCTTGATCATGATCAAATTCGATGAATTTTTCCATCTGTTTTTTAAAACAGTCACTGTTGTATTGGATTATCTCCGGCGTCATCATCGACCTTAAATCTGTGCGGCCTGAAGGGTCCCCGACATAACCCGTTCCCCCGCCAATGAGAACCACAGGCTTGTTACCTGCCATCTGCAGGCGTTTCATCAGGCTTAACGCCATGAAATGTCCAACATGCAAGGAATCTGCAGTTGGATCAAATCCAATGTAAAATGTAGCTTTTCCCTCATCAACCATTTTCCTGATTGCATCTTCGTCAGTAACCTGGGCAATAAGGCCGCGGGCTACCAGTTCATCATAAATTTTCATTATAACCAATCCTTTATTAATTTATTCATCAATATAAATGCCCTCGGCTCCATCTGGAACAGAGGGCATGATATGCGGTACCACCTCTGATTTAGAAATTCTTCACAGAATTTCCCTCATTGAGTGCAGAAACACTCAGGCACTGTATTGGGTGCGCCCATCTAACCCTACTGTTCATTCAGGCAGCAGCTCCGGGATGTATTCGCATCAGCCTGCCAGCAACCTTTCACCAGCCGGTTGCTCTCTGAATGACATCAGCTGACCTACTTTTTCCGTTCACAGCTTTGGATTAATTCAATTAAAGTAAATTCTAATGTATGCTGCCCAAAAAGTAAAGTCACATTCAAAAAAGAGAGGGGCAGGTCTAAAAAAGTTATTTCGTCACAGTAGGATGTCTGAATAAAGCTGAACTTGTCCTTGCTGGCTGTATTGGTGCCACTAAAAAAATTATCGGCAAACCACCCAAGCCGCGATCCTTTCTGTTTGTTGCAGTTAATGGTAACATCATGCTTCGTTTAGATAGAACTTGGTTTGACAACCATATTACACCCACTATTTTTAGCCTGGTACAGGGGCCTGTCAGCGTTATGGATCACTTCATTTGGGCTTAACCTGTTGGGTCAATAAATCCGGTAAGCATTTTTTTAGATGGACGGAAGGCAATTATTGACTTATGATTAATAAAGTTTGTTTTGGAGAATGGAGCGGTATATGAGTCGGGAAAAATTTAATCGTGAATCTATCGCCAGGGTACAGATTATAACAGCGATGATATTTTTTGGTACGCTGGGCATTTTTGTGAAAAAAATTGCCCTGCCATCCGCTGAAATAGCCCTTTGGCGGGGGGCTCTTGCATTTATTGTTCTTTTTTTGTTTATGCTGCTCAGCGGCAGGCTAAGAAGGTTGGCTTCGGTGCGCAGCAAAATGGGTCTTTTATTCGTTTCGGGGGCAGCAGGCAGCCATCCTGAGTTATATCGATCCGCTGGTTGCAGTGCTAGTCTCACTTTTTGTGTTGAGGGAGTCGGTTACAGTCTGTCAGCTCACCGGCGGATTCCTCATCCTTTTATTTACTCTAGTAAACGAAATCAAAGTCAAACACAAATGGGGTCAGTCTTGTTAGGCGTAGCTCAGGACTTGATTATTTTTTGTTCCAGCTTCCTTACTATCTTTGTCAAGGAGATTGTCAAGGGGACGGGGTTGTTGACAACAAAAAAGTTGTCAACAACCCCGTCCCCTTGACAATATACTCCTTTACCTTTGCAGCAGCTCTGCAGCAATTGTTACTATTTCAGGAAATGCCACCATGGGCGAACCTATTTTAAAACAATCCTGGATGGAAAGGCCTGTTTTCTTGACACGTTCCACATTTTATCAATGTAGGCAGCTGTGTAAACCTGTTCTATATAGTGAAAAAACCTGATTGCTCTGTCAGTGAGAGCGTACGTACCGCCAATTTCATTCAGAAAACCAAGCTTCTCCGCAAAAAATATTTCCAACTTAAACAAGCTTAACAGGGGAGTATCCACAACTTTTTTAAATTTGGCTGGATCGATTATTAAAGTATAGGCACTCCAGAACAAGAAATAGACAGCTCGCTGGCGTTTTGAAAAATGCAGGGTTAATGATGTGGGCAGCGAATCCTCATTGATTTTATTTATATAGTCCCCGATTGAAAATGTATTTATCTTGAAGATATTCTGCGTAAGACTTGTTGCCGAAACGCCAAAGCCTAAGAAAAAACCTCGAGTGACTGATGAATATTTTTCGCTGCTAGGTTTGGCAAAGGTCCATACAGATGTTCTTTCGAGATTGGATTGGCGGCAGTTTATGCTAAGTTTATTCAGCATTTTATTTTTTACTTTTTCT
>CAZCHW010000337.1:0-2578 GCA_964498375.1 uncultured Syntrophomonadaceae bacterium
AAATGACAGTGTTGGAGCACTGGCTGGACAAATCGCTCCCGGAGGCTTGGTTCGTAACTGCGGGGCTTCTGGAGACGTAAACAGCACACCAATCACTGACAATGAAGGCCTTCTATTTGGCTCGATTGAAGAAATTGATCATTGGATCGATGGTTATCCACCTATAACTGGTGAAGCATCTGATAATTATATCCTTTCCACACCTGCCCTCAAACAGCTTGCCACTTTCCTGGGCGAAGAATGGTCAATTGCCCTACTTGGCAATTTTAACCCTTCAAACCCAAGTGCTTATATCTGGTATATCGATCAAGGAACAGATTATCCAATACTCTGGTGGCAGCTTGAAAGTAGTGGTGGAAACGGCGGAATTGACAGGGGAACGGGCTTTAGACCTTCATCCTTCCACTTCACTCCATTAAGTTGGGCAGGTTTACCTGCTGCCCGGAGTAGCTCCGCCCTGACCAATATCTTCACCAGTGAAAACAGCATCATTACCCCTGCTTTTGTCAGCAGCGGTTCTACAGGCAACCTTGTCAGGGCTAAGAGCGCTTACCAGGCTGCCCTGCAGCGTTTTGAAGCAGAAAAGAACCAGCTTGGCATGAAAGAAAGGGTGCTACTTGAAACCGAACTGGTCTTGGCCAAAACAGCTATTATAGCTCTTGAGACTGCCCTGCTGGTTCAAAAAGGAGAAGCAGTTGATCTGCCATCCCTAATCAATGCCTACCAGGAAGCGCTTTCCACTTTGCAAGCAAACCGTGATTACTTCAGTAACAGCGAGCTTACTGCTGCTGAAGCGTTGCTAAATGCAATTGAAAGTATTATTGCATCTTTCGCGATATAGATATATTAGGGCGTTGGCAATACAAGTTAGGTTGTTGATAATAAAAGCTCGCTGGCAATTAAAGCGGGCTTTTATTTGAAAAAGTTGTCAACAACCCCGTCCCCCTGACAATTCGTCCCCCTAACAATTAGATCATTTTGAGGTAGTGTTTTTTGAAGCGTTCTTCGGGTTCGGTGCCGAATTCACGGGTGAGCATTCTACTGTAGCGTTCATAGACGCTCAAGTATTTCGCTTGCACAGTGGGGTCAGGATGGGCCAGGTACAGTTGCAAGAGGGCCTGCCATCCCTCTTCATTTAAGTTATCGAAATTGAGCAGGCGCAGAAGGGTTTCTTCTGCCCGGACTGCCTCTTCATTCACCGCATAATAGTGGGCCAGTTTAAGGTGCAGTTTTTCATATTGATTGCCAAGCCACTCCCGCTCATCTTCAGCCCAGTGATAGTCTTCTTCGGCCAGATAAGCGCCCCTGTAGCTGCTCAGGATCTTTTCAGCCTCCCTGGCGTTTTGCCCGGTAATTGTACTGTGCTGCTTGACAAAATTAACAAAATCGATGTAGTCGCAAACCCCGGGTGCGGCTTTAAGCAGATAATCATGTTCAATGAGGATCTGTTCACGGGTAATACCGAAGCTTTCCAGGGTGTGGCGCAATTTGTAGATGATCACATGCAGGTGATTAATAGTTTTCTTGTCTTTATGCCCACTAAAAAAGCGATCCAGCAGTTCATCACGTCCGACCGGTTTTTCAAAACGCTGCAGCAGGTAGGCAAAAATCTCCTTCATTTTTTTGCTGCGCATAGTTAATGTATCCTCCGTCTGTTCGTCCCTCACAATTTCAAAACGTCCGAAACAGTGGATAATTATTTCTTCCTTCTTATTTTCACGGTGCCGCAGTCGATCGCTAAATTTATCGAGTACCAGGTCCATGGTTTGCCGAAACCTGATTTCATCAATCGGTTTTAGGATATAGTCGAGCGGGTATGCAGAAAATGCCTCAAGGGCATAGTTTGAATGGGCGGTTACAAAAACTATCGTTGCTCCCTCGAGCCGCTCCTGAATCTGCAGAGCCAGCTCAATTCCCTTGATGTGGGGCATGTCGATATCAAGAAATAGCAGATCCGGCCTGCCCTTTTCAAGATCGCCAAGCGCGTTTCTGGGGTCTTCATATTTACCGCTTACCTCGACAGACTGGTATGGAGAGAGAAGATATTCAATTTCATCAATGGCCGGTTGTTCATCGTCGACAATAAAGGTTTTAATCATTTTGCTGACCTCCCAGCACAGGTAAATACATAAACACTTCGCACCCGGCACCTGCAGTGCTGGTTACTTCCAGGATAGTCCCGTAAACATTGCTTAAGCGCTGGGCAATATTTTGCAGGCCTATCCCTTCACTGTTACTAGCTATGGTTTTCTGGTTTTTTATTTTATGCATAACTGCTTCCGGCATGCCAACCCCGTCGTCTTTTACCCCGAGCAGAGCATGAGCCCCTTCCTTTTTGATGAAAACAGTAATCTCACCCGGCCCACTTTTTGGACGCAGGCCGTGGATAACAGCGTTTTCTACCAGGGGTTGCAGCAGCAGGGGCGGGATCCTAAATGATATATCGTCAAGGTCGAAATTAATGGCAATTTTATCCCCAAAGCGGGCTCTTTCCAGGGCAACATAAGATCTAATCAAGTTAAGCTCCTGTTCAATTGGAATTTTCTGATCGAGGTCTTTGAAATCAAAGCTGTTGCGC
>CAZCHW010000338.1:0-2559 GCA_964498375.1 uncultured Syntrophomonadaceae bacterium
AGCTTCATGCCCAAGCAAGACAACTCGTTTTTCAGCAAGAACTTTGTCAATTATCTTCCGGACTGCTGCCTTGTTTATGCCCGGAAGTTCGATAGTCTTGGCAACCGGTTTTTTAGTGATAAACTCGGTGTAGCGAATCATTCCCTCGAGGGCGCGCACCGACGGTTCAGGAAAAGTGAAATCGGGAACTCCGTTATCTGTCAGGTATTTTTTCCCGGCTGCCAAGGTTCTGCCGCCCATATAGACTGACATAACCGGCTTGTTTGTATATTCCTGGCTCAGCCCAACAATGGTTTCGGCGGTTTTTTCAGGTTCTGTCACAGCCGCCGGACAAAGCAACACCAGAGCGCTGTCTACATTGTCATCTTCAAGCACAGTTTTTAAGGCAAATTGATATCGATCATTTTTTGCATCACCGATAATATCAACAGGATTATAAATGTTCGCCTCCGAAGGCAGATTTTCCCGCATATGATCGATCGTTTCTTTATTGAAGCGAGACATTTTCAATCCATATTTTTCAACGGCATCAGTGGCAACAATGGCCGCACCACCGGCATTGGTAACAATAGCAACTCTTGAGTTGCGCGGCAGCGGTTGGGTTGAGAAAGCCCGGGCTAAATCAAACAGCTCGTTCATGCTTTCCACGCGTAAAACTCCGCATTGCTTGAAAGCAGCCTCATAAGCCCGGTCACTTCCGGCCAGTGCGCCGGTATGAGAACTGGCTGCCTGCGCTCCCGCTGTACTGGTTCCAGATTTTAAGATGATAATCGGCTTTCTTTTACTTGCCTCTGTGCAAACCTCAATAAAGCGCTCGCCATCAGTGATATCTTCAACATAACAGAGAATAACATTCGTCTGAGGGTCGGCAGCACAGCTTTCAATAAAATCGATCTCATTTAAGTCAGCTTTATTTCCGAGACTGATAAAACGGGAAAAGCCCATTCCCATTTCAAAGCTCCAGTCTAGAATAGAAACAAGCATTGCCCCGCTTTGCGAGATAAAAGAAATATTACCTTCGTCCGCAAAACCTCTGGCAAATGATGCATTCATCGGGGTGTGGGTATCCATCAGTCCGACGCAGTTTGGACCGAGCATGCGCATTTCATACTTTTTGCAAATATCAAGCAGTTTCTTCTCAGCTTTTAAACCTTCACTGCCAACTTCTTTAAAGCCGGCTGTGATTACGATTAAACCTTTAACACCTGACTTTCCGCACTCCTCAGCAACTTCGACCACGCGTTTTGAAGGAACGCATATAACCGCCAAGTCTACAGGTTTACCGATATCTTTTACTGAACAATAGCTTTTAAGCCCGGAAATTTCATCCTCCTTTGGGTTAACCGGGTAGATATCACCGGTAAAACCACTGTTAATGACGTTGTTCAGGATGGCGTACCCGATTTTTTCAGGTGAACGGGAGGCGCCGACTACTGCAATGTGTCTCGGGTTGAATAAAAAGTTTAGGTCACTCATATCAACAATCCTTTACTTGATTTAGAGGCTAATCGTCTTCTGCCCCGCATTTAGCTATACTTATTCTATATAATTAAGCTTTGATAATCAAATGATAGTTTTTTTTGCCCTTTCAATTGACTTTTAACATAATTTTGTTAAAATGTATCTTGACGCTTTTCATCTGATAAAAATTGGTATAAGGAGGTATTAGAGATGAGCGCTTTAGGCCGTCACGTTTTGGCTGAGTTTTACGGCTGCCCACCGGATATTTTAAGTGATCTGGATCAGATCAAGCAGCGCATGGTGGAAGCAGCACTTGAGGCTGGGGCTGAAGTTAGGGAAACTGTATTTCACCAGTTTTCACCCCAGGGCGTCAGTGGCGTAGTGGTAATTTCTGAATCTCATCTGGCCATTCATACCTGGCCGGAATTCGGATATGCTGCTGTTGATGTTTTTACCTGTGGCGAAACTGTTAATCCATGGGTATCCTGTAACTACTTGAAACAGATGTTTTCAGCCCAGAACATGTCGGCCAGAGAGATTAAGCGCGGCATCTTTGATGTCCAGGTTGAACATAAACCGGCTGCTAATTACTAAAAGAGGAGAGATTAGGTAATGCCTTACGAAGAACATAAATGGTTTATTGAACACACCTCTCCTGGCACTGCCCATATGTTCGGCATAACCAATTTTATCATAAGTTTCCGGACTGAGTATCAGCAGGTTGAAATTGGCGATACTGATCTGTTTGGCCGGATCTTAATTTTGGATGGTAAAATTCAGTCTTCTGAATACGACGAATATATGTATCATGAGGCGCTGGTTCAACCGGCAATGCTAATCTGTCCGGAGCCTCGCCGCGTCCTGGTGATTGGCGGGGGCGAGGGGGCAACCCTGCGTGAAGTTTTTAAACATCCGGCTGTTGAGAAATTGGTAATGGTAGATCTTGATCAGCAGGTGGTGGAAAATTGCCGGGAATACCTGCCTAGCTGGCATCAGGGCAGTTTTGAGGATCTACGTTTGGAACTATTATTTGCCGATGCCAGGGATTACCTGGAAAATTGCAGTGAAACCTTTGACGTGATAATTAGCGACGTTCCA
>CAZCHW010000339.1:0-2527 GCA_964498375.1 uncultured Syntrophomonadaceae bacterium
TTTTCCAGCTCACGCCCCGGTCGAAGCCCCCCGGCAATAGTACTCCTGGTATTCCCGCTTTACTCTTGCCCGTCGCCTTCGACCGGTCAGGAAGCTCTAAAAATTATTGAGACCAGGTCCGTGTCAATTCTAATCCTTGATCTCGGTCTGCCCGATCTGGATGGCCTGGAGGTTATCAGGAAAATAAGAACAATTAGCGACCTGCCAATTATAGTTGTTTCTGCCCGGGATCAAGATACAGAAAAGGTGGAGGCTCTGGATGCCGGGGCAGATGATTATCTGACCAAACCATTTAGTGTTAATGAATTGTTAGCCCGAATCAGGGTTGCGCTTCGTCATGCCGGTACTTTAAAGACTGAAACTGTACAAGTTCACAAGGTTGCAGAACTTGAAGTTGATTTATCAAGACACAGGGTTATGCTGGGGGGTAAGGAAGTTCACTTTACTCCAATGGAGTTTAGTATTTTAGCACTACTGGTGATTAATGGTGGTAAAGTTTTAACGCATAAGCATATTTTAAAAGAGGTCTGGGGGTCCAGCTTTGAACATGACTTGCAATCATTGAGGGTTTTTATGGCAAATATCAGGCGCAAACTGCAGGAGGATCCCGCTAAACCTCGCTATATTGTAACTGAGGTAGGGGTAGGCTACAGATTTTCTGATGAATAAAGATACATGCATTTGTTGCTTGGAGAAATCGCCTTTGGATACTGCAGAGGTGATTTATTGTTAATACCATCTTAATGGTGGGAAGAAAATACTAACACAATCTTAATGCGGAAGCTGATAACATAAAACCAAATTGGATACCGGTCGATGGTGCCACCGAAATTATAGCAAAATATTTTTCGGGAAGTTGTAAAAAATGAAGTAGGTGCGGAGGCTTGTTGATGAAAAAATCATACCTGGTAATAGGGGCCGGCAGATTTGGGACGAGTGTTTCCAGAACTCTCTGCAGTCTTGGACATGATGTAATGGTTGTTGATAAGGATGATGCGATCATTCAACAGATCAGTGGTGAAGTTACTGATGCTGTAGCAACTAATGTTACCTCTGAATCAAGCATCAAGGCTCTGGGGGTCAGGGATTTTGATGCAGTGGTTTTAGCGATCGGGTTTGATGTGCAGGCTAGTATAATGGCGGCGATATTATTGATGGAGCAAGAAGCAAAATACATTGTAGCTAAAGCACAAACTGAACTGCATGGCAGAGTGTTAAATAAAATTGGAGTTAACCGGGTTGTATTTCCGGAAAGAGACATGGGCCAGAAACTGGCCCATAACCTGATTGCTCCTTCAGTAATTGACCTGATTGAACTGTCGGATGACTACAGTGTGGTAGAAGTGGCTGCACCGGATGAGATGGTTGGAAAAACACTGCTGGAATTAAACCTGCGGGCTCGCTTTGGGGTTAGTATTTTAGCGTTCCGGCGCAATAATAATGGGAAAACTTTAATATCTCCTTCTGCTGAAGATGTCATTCTCAGTAACGATATATTAGTTGCAGTTGGTGAAAATAAATATTTAAAAAAATTAGGGTGGGCTTAAATTGAAAGATATTAAATAACAATAGCCAAGTTACTTAAGACTAGAGGCGAAACCATGGCTGACGAATATAGGCAATTTATGGTGTTAGCAGAAGAGGTGCAAGCTCACATAGTTTTGATAGCCGAAAAAATTCGGGAAAGAGAGCAAACATCAGACAATACTTGCAGCGCTCGTTTGTATTTTGAAATACAGGATGAGCTTAAACAGGTCAGGCGCACTTTAGCAGTGATGGGAAATATGGAAGCAGGCAAATTTATAACTGTTCCGGAGAAAAGGCTTTGATTAACAAGCATTTACTTAAGAACCCCTTGCTTTATCAGTAAATAATCGGTATTATAGTAACCGTTGCGATAAATGCATCAGAAAGGGGTTAGATATCATGAATAAAACTGAGTTAGTTGAATTGGTTGCAGAAAAAGCTGGCTTGACTAAAAAGGATAGTGAAAAAGCTCTGGCAGCTGTCCTGGAAGGTATTACAGATACCCTGGCTAAAGGCGAAAAAGTGCAGTTGGTAGGTTTCGGGACCTTTGAGGTTAGAAGCCGTAAAGAGCGTGAGGGACGTAATCCCAGTACCGGTGAAACAATTAAGATTGCAGCGCAAAAAGTCCCTGCCTTTAAGGCCGGAAAAGCGTTGAAAGAAGTTGTCAAGTAATAGAAAAGCTAAAAACAATATAAAAGAGGCGCCCTCTTATGGGGCGCCTCTAAGTTTATATATCAGCAACCAGCTTAACAGACTGAGATTTATTTGCCTGAATAGCGACGTCCTTTACCCTGGTGTTTATACCCGCCACGTTTTGAGCCCGTTGATTTGAAACTGCGGGCGCCGCTGCGGTCCGACCGACCGTAGGTTTTTTTCGTTTTCGGTTGCCAGTTACGATCAGCCGTTATCTTAACCGGTGTCAAATCGGGTTCCCTGGTTAAAAGTTTAAGCGCTGCAGCCAGTAAAGATATGGATGAAGCTTTATCCAGAAGCTCGCGGG
>CAZCHW010000340.1:0-2523 GCA_964498375.1 uncultured Syntrophomonadaceae bacterium
CCCTGAGAACAGCCGGTATCTGCCAGGGTTTTAACCAATTAATTGCAAAGTGCATGGTCCCAACAGTTTCCAGATGGACAATAGAACCCTGATTAAAAACCACAAAGGGTAAGCTATATTGATCAATTAAAGTCTGCAGGCCGCGGGTAAGTCGATCACCAATCAACCCTGCCTTTTTAGCCGCGTTAGTCCGTTCAATTTCACAGATAGTATAGTAGCCTCCCACACAGCTGAGCGGGTTTGCAGCCAGAGTACCACCAACCAGCGCTTTTTTGCTCTTGATCCCTCCGGCAATTCCGGCTGAAAGATATTTCATATATTCAGCCTTGCCGCCCACACCACCGGCACCCGGATACCCACCTGCCACCACTTTACCAAAAACTGTTAGATCAGGAGAAACCCCAAAATAGCCCTGTGCTCCTCCCGGTCCCAGACGAAAAGCAGTAACGACTTCATCAAAGATAAGCAATGCCCCGTAGCGATGGCAAAGTTCTTCAACAGCCCTGTTAAAATTAAGATCCAGGGGGCGGGTTCCACTTTCGGGGCCAAGCGGTTCAATTATTACCGCTGCCGTGCCCCCGCTGACGCGGTTCATCTTGAGCTTACGCTCCAGACCAGCAAGGTCGCCGGGGAAAAATTCTTCAGTATGCCGGAAGATATAGCGCGGCACCCCGTGAGCCTGGGTCCATTTGGAGCCGGGAATCCTGATGCTGTAAGCCAGCTGATCACTCCAACCATGGTATGCTCCGCCCATTTTTATAATCTTTTTTTTCCCAGTAGCAAGGCGGGCAATGCGAATTGCTGCCATGCATCCTTCTGTTCCTGAAGTGAGCATACGAAACATTTCTACCGCCGGCATCATCTCCGCTATTTTACGGGCCAGTTTCAACTCATATTCATGAAAAAGTCCGGTTGAGGGGCCACAGCGGTTTAGTAGCTCTATTACTTTTTCCCGCACCTCAGGAGGGTTAGACCCCAGGACAGTAGGACCCCCGGCCTGCAAAAGATCATAGTAACGGTTTCCGTCCAGGTCATAAAGATGTGCTCCTTCTGCCTGTACAAAAACCAGGGGAAAGGGGTAATTAAAGGCTAGATTATGCTGGACTCCACCAGGGATATAATTAAGAGCCTCGTCGATCATCTCCCTTGATCGAGGGCATTTTTGATGATAGTAATTCTCAATGTAGAGCTGTAACGCTTCGGGGGTAATTGAATGAATCGGCTGCTTTATTAACCAATCAAGCTTCCTGTTGATAAATATCGCATCCGGGTAGGTTGATATTGCATAATGATCGTTCAAGTATTGATCCCTCCAGGATTGTCCTAGTTACCAACAGTTTACCGGATTTCAGCCCTTTTGGGGAGGACATTGAAGGAATTAATCCATTTTTGTTTAAGTTTTTATAAAAACTGATCAGGGGTGAACAAAATTTCAACAAAAGTGATTATTCTTGCCTTTGATGTTGGAACTACGGGCATAAAAAGTTGCCTGTTCGCAGTCGGGCCAAAAACTTTGGAGCTGATTGATGCCGCCGAAGCTTCTTACCCCCTGATGATTCTCGAAAACGGCGGCGCGGAACAGCAACCAGAAGATTGGTGGCAGGCCCTTCACCAAACTACTACCCTGCTGCTCAGCCGCAATATGCTTAGCCCCGGCAAAATCGGCGGAATCACTTTTTGTTCACAGATGCAGGCTCTGGTTCTGGTTGATCAGCTGGGCCGGGCCCTGCGCCCGGCTATGATTTATATGGATCAACGGGCTGGCAAAGAGATGAAAGAAACAATTGGCGGCGGAATCAAGTTAGCAGGGGTTAATCTGGTTAAATTACTAATATCAATCCGGGAAACCGGGGCAGTAAATGCCAGCGTTAAAGATCCGGTCTGGAAATACCGCTGGGTGAAAAAAAATGAACCTGAATTATTTAAAAAGGTTTTTAAATGGCTCGATGTGAAAGAATACCTGATCGGCAAACTTACTGGCAGCTTCCTGATGACCGAAGATTCCGCCTTTGCTGCCCTGCTTTATGATAACCGGCGGCGCAATCACCGCTGGAGTGTTAAAGTATGTAAAATGCTAGATGTCAACCTTGATCACCTGCCGCCGATCATCCGCTGCACTGACCAGGCAGGGCAGGTTACAAAAACGGCAGCGGCAGAACTCGGCCTGGTTCAGGGGATTCCTGTGTTCGGTGGCGGCGGGGATGCTTCCCTGATCGGTATCGGAGCCGGCGCTGTACATCCCGGAGATACACATATCTACACCGGCACTTCCGGCTGGGTGTCAACAGTGGTGAAAAAACCAATTGTCGACCCATCAACGATGATTGCCGCAATAATCGGTGCTCAGACCGACAGTTATAACTATTTTGCTGAAATGGAAACAGCGGGGAAGTGCCTGGAATGGGTTAAGGATCATCTCGCCCTCGACCTGGTCGGAATCTATAAGAATGCCACCCTTTATTGTGAATCACCCGAAGCAGCCTACCGCAACCTCTACGCTCACCTGACCGGCCTGGCCGAAAA
>CAZCHW010000341.1:0-2522 GCA_964498375.1 uncultured Syntrophomonadaceae bacterium
TATCATTATGCCGGGGAAGAGGAAGGTAGTTCTTACCCGGCTCTAGCCGGTCTGGACTTGCAAATTCGCGAAGGCGAATATATAGCGCTGATCGGTTCAAACGGCTCCGGTAAAACAACCTTACTTAAACTATTTAATGCCCTGCTGGTTCCCTCCAATGGAGAAGTGCTGGTTGAGGGCATTTCAACCGTTGAGCCGGATCATGTGCCGCATATACACCGTACCTGCGGGATGATCTTCCAGAATCCAGACAACCAGCTGGTTGCAACTACTGTTGAGGAAGATATTGCTTTCGGGTTGGAGAACCTGGCTCTACCCTCTGCCGAAATTCGGCAGAGGGTTACAACGGTTGCGCAGCGTTTAGGCCTTGAACACCTGCTTTTACATCCGCCACATCTTCTTTCCGGTGGAGAGAAACAACGTGTGGCTATTGCCGGTGTTCTTGTCATGCATCCAAAATGCATTCTGATGGACGAACCAACGGCGATGCTAGATCCGGCAGGCCGCCGGGAAGTATTAGAAACTGTAGCCGATCTTAACAAGAGGGAAGGACTTGCCGTTGTTCATGTGACCCACTTTCCGGAAGAAGCGGCCCGGGCTGGCCGGGTTATAGTTCTCGATGGCGGGACTATTGTCGGCGATGGAACTCCGCAGGAAATCCTGACCAACCTGAAACTTTTACACAGGCATAGTCTGCAGGGAACGGCAGCTGTTGAACTGGCTTCCGTCCTGCGCGGTGATGGTTTTGATCTGCCGTTGCAAACTCTGGATAACCGGGAGTTGGTTAAAAGCATATGTTCATCCGTGCGGAAAAATTAACTCACACTTATATGCCCGGTACTCCCTTTGCTGCAGAAGCCCTGGAAGACGTTACTTTTAATCTGAAAAAGGGCCGGGTAGCTTTATTAATTGGACCCAGTGGCTCAGGGAAATCAACCCTGATCCAGCACCTGAACGGCTTGCTTAAGCCCAGCTCGGGTCAGGTCTATTTTGACGATCAGCCTGTTGGTGGTAATAATAAAAGTAATTTGCTGAAATTACGCCGCCGGGTTGGCCTGGTCTTTCAAATGCCGGAAGAACAATTTTTTTGTGAAACTGTATATGACGAAGTTGCCTTTGCCCCCCGTAACCTCGGCCTGGCTGATCAGGCACTACAAAGCCGGGTAGAGGAAGCATTAGTTAAAGTTGGGCTGGTTCCGGCCGATTTTATTGATCGTCACCCCTTTCATCTTAGTTCAGGACAGAAAAGACTGGTAGCGATTGCTGCGGTACTGTCACTGAAACCAGAAGTGTTGGTTCTTGATGAACCTACAGCCGGTCTCGATCCGGCTGGTCGGCGTTCTCTTTTTGATTTATTGGCTACCCTGAACAAAGATGACCAGATGACCATTTTAATTTCCACCCACCATTTTGATGAAGCAGTTGTACTTGCTGACCAGGTTCTGGTTTTAAGAAGAGGTAAATTAATTATGGATGGAACCCGGGATGAAATATTTTCCCGTCGGTTGGAACTTGAAAGATTGGGGCTGGCCTTGCCGGCAGTAACCGAAATTATTCATGATCTTGCTGAAGCCGGTTTGCCTGTTACCAAGAATGTATATACCATTGAAGAAGCCCGCAGGGAAATAAACAGATTGAAAGCGAGCGAAAGCCGATGAGCAAAAGCATAACCCTGGGTCAGTATCTGCCCGGAAACAGCCTGGTCCACCGGCTGAACCCGCGCTTTAAAATATTAATTCTACTGTTGTTACTAGTACTGCTTTTCAGCCTGAACAGTTATGCCGGATTGCTGGCACTCACAGGTTTCTCGCTTTTACTTCTGGTCAGCGCGCGGATCCCCTTTCGCTACTTTATCCGGGGGTTGCGACCAATTCTCTACATCGTTATATTTGCCTTGGTAATTTATATATTTTTTACCAAGGGTGGAGTAGTTCTGTTCCGGATCGGTTCATTCACTATTGAGTCCGAAGGTTTGAACCAAGGTATTTTTGTGATTACCCGCCTGGTAACCCTGATTATATTTTCCCTGATCGTCACCTTAACTACTACCCCGTTATCGTTGACTCACGGAATGGGCTATTTTTTAAAGCCACTCAGTAAAATTGGCCTGCCCACCGATGAAATTGCGATGATCATGGCCATTGCGCTGCGTTTTATCCCCACCCTGATGGAAGAGAGCCAGCGCTTGATGCGGGCCCAGGTTTCCCGGGGTGCCGATTTCGAAACCGGCTCGTTTTTCAGGCGGGCAAAAAATCTGGTGCCCCTGATTGTGCCGCTTTTTATCAGCGCCTTCCGTCGGGCGGACGATCTTGCTCTAGCTATGGAAGCCAGGGGTTATCGCCTTGGCGCAAAAAGAACTCGCCTGCATGAAGATATAATTACCATACTGGATTGGATTGCTTTTGTTTTGGTTGTTGTCTTGCTTGCTTTTTCCCTTTACTTCAAGCTTTAATTTTAGCGATATCTCTTTTATACTTATAACAAGTTTTGCTTATCTTTAATGCCCTGCCAACGAACCCTCT
>CAZCHW010000342.1:0-2490 GCA_964498375.1 uncultured Syntrophomonadaceae bacterium
ATTTCTTCGCGTCCCTTTTTGACCATTGCTTCGGGAGTTACGGGACTGTAAAGGTAGTCACAGAAACTTTTGGGAATCTTGCCTTCTGCCAGTTCTTCTAGTAAAGCCGGCAACACCTTTAGCCTTCCGCCGGTTCCAATTAGGATTAAACCTTTCAGCTCGTCGGGGTATTGCAAAGCATAGTCGAGCACAATTGCGCCACCAAGCGAATGCCCGGCAGCTACAAAAGGTACCAGGCCAGCCCGGGTGGCAAAGTGATGCAGCCAGTCACGATACGCTGCCACAGAGTTAAAGGGGCTGCCTTCGGATAGTCCGTGCCCGGGCAGGCTTACCGCTATCTGCTGTGCAGGTTCTTTCAGCCCTTTCAGCTGATAAATCCAGTGGTGATGTGCACCACCGGAACCATGACAGAAGATTACAGGGGTGCCGGTTTTTTTAAGGTTACCGGAGTAGTAGCAGGCTGCTTGGTTAATTTCAAGGTGAGGCATGGCTTGCTCCTTTCTGTTTTACTCTGCAGGAAAAATAATAGACTCTGTCTATTTTAGTCAATTCGGTTTTCTCACCCCCGGTTCCTGCCTGATTCGAGTTTATGAGTATGCAGTCTTGTTGACACTGCCGGTGCTCTTTGTTATGATCACTTAAATAATCTCATTGATCCAATCTACAGGCGGGAGGATGTAATTTTGCAGGCAGAGAAATTTTCCTTGGAAGGTTTAACATTCGATGATGTGCTGCTGGTCCCCGCTCATTCAAAGGTTCTGCCCCGAGATTGTGACATTACCACCCGGTTAAGCCGTAACATAAAACTCAATACACCCCTGCTATCAGCCGGGATGGATACAGTAACCGAGTCACGGATGGCAATTGCCATGGCCCGGGAAGGCGGAATCGGGATAATACATCGTAACATGTCGATAGAAAAGCAGGCTGAAGAGGTTGACAAGGTTAAAAGGTCGGAGCACGGGGTGATTACCAATCCATTCCGGCTTTCGCCTGAACATACCTTGAATGATGCGGCCGCCCTGATGGAGCGCTACCGGATTTCCGGAGTGCCGGTTACGGTTGGCGAAAAACTGGTCGGGATAATAACAAACCGCGACCTCCGTTTTGAAGAAGATTATTCCAGGCCGATTGGCGAAGCTATGACCAGTGATCAGCTGGTTACCGCACCGGTAGGAACTACCCTCAGGGAAGCCCAGGAAATCCTGCGGCGTCATAAAATTGAAAAACTACCGATTGTAGACGAGCACTTTAACCTGAAGGGCTTGATTACGATCAAAGATATTGAAAAGACCATTCAGTATCCCAAGGCTTCCAAGGACAGTAACGGGCGATTACTGGCTGCTGCTGCTGTTGGGGTGGGTCAGGATGCTGTTACCCGCGCCGAAGCACTGGTTGAGGCAGGTGTTGATCTTATTGTTGTCGATTCTGCTCACGGGCACTCGCAGTCTGTGCTTGATACAATCAGGGAGATAAAAAAACTGTTCCCTCACATAGAGCTGATGGGCGGTAATATTGCCACCGCTGACGGAGCCCGGGCTTTGATCGAAGCAGGCGCTGATGCAGTAAAAGTTGGGGTTGGACCGGGTTCAATCTGCACAACCAGAGTTATTGCCGGAATTGGGGTGCCGCAAATTACGGCGGTATTTGAAGCAGCGAAGGCAGGCCGGGAACTCGGTGTGCCGGTGACGGCTGACGGAGGAATAAAGTTTTCCGGCGACATAACCAAGGCGCTGGCTGCCGGCGCTTCTAATGTGATGATCGGCAGTCTTCTGGCCGGAACAGAGGAGAGCCCCGGTGAATTTGAAATTTTTCAGGGACGCAGTTACAAAGTCTATCGTGGCATGGGGTCGCTCGGGGCAATGAAAGAAGGCTCCCGGGATCGATATTTCCAGGAGTATGAGCAAAAACTGGTACCTGAAGGAATTGAAGGCCGGGTACCCTTCCGCGGAACTGTGGGCGACATGGTTTTTCAAATGGCCGGTGGATTACGGGCCGGGATGGGTTACTGCGGTGTAGCAACAATCGAAGAGCTGCAGCAAAAAACGCGTTTTATCAAAATTTCCGGGGCCGGCTTAAAAGAAAGCCATCCCCACGGAGTTCAGATTACCAAGGAGGCTCCGAACTACAGCTTTTAAGGTTTCAGGCCGCTCCTGAAGCCGCAGGCCGGCCGGGCCTGCGGCTTTTTTAAGCTTTTACCCGGTTAAACAGTTCGGTATGGCAAACTGATGCAAATGATCTAAGAGGTAGCGTGATGGTTGAGCAAAAATTAAACACTAATCTGCCTGGCACCCTAATTACCCTGGAGGGAATTGACGGATGCGGTAAATCGACTCAGGCAGAATATTTGATTAAGCGGCTGCAGACAAATGCCATAAATTATTTGCATGTACGCGAACCTGGCGGAACCGGGATCGGAGAAGCAGTGCGGCAAATTTTGCTTGACCCCGGTTCATCAATGTCCCTGCAAACCGAAATGCTCCTTTACAT
>CAZCHW010000343.1:0-2470 GCA_964498375.1 uncultured Syntrophomonadaceae bacterium
GCCTCTTTGCAGCAAAGAAGAGAGCAATCTCTCAGGTATCAGGGACAGAGAACAGGCCATGTGGCTTTCTCTGTCCTTTTCTGTTTTTAAAAATGGTTTGTCTTTTAGTAAAAATTCAAAATTTTTCAGTCTGAGGGAGTTTCCGGAGCCAGCATTTCCTTACTATTTATCCGGATTGTCCGGTCAGGCAAAAAAAAGAAAGGAGGATGGCTTGCAGAAATGAGTGAAGCGAAAAAAACGCCATTCTACGAAAAACATCTTGCTTTAGAGGGAAAAATTGTTGACTACAGCGGGTGGCTTCTTCCGGTTCAATATTCGAAAGGACTGGTTGAAGAAGTACATGATACTCGCCGGCGCGCTACTATATTTGACGTATCACATATGGGCGAGTTTATGGTTGAAGGGAAAGATGCCCTGGCATACCTGCAGAAAATGGTGGTTAACGACCTCTCCCGATTGAAAGACAATGCCATTATTTATAGCCCGGTCTGTTATCCCGACGGCGGTGTAGTCGATGACATTCTGATCTACAGGATCAGTGCCGAGAGCTATTTTCTGGTGGTTAATGCAGCAAATGTGGATAAAGATTTTGCCTGGTTCGAGGAGAACCTTTCCGGGGCGGTAACAATTAAAAACCTTTCGTCCGAATATGCCCAGATTGCCCTGCAGGGGCCAAACAGTGAAAAGATTTTACAGCCGCTGACCAGCGAACCGCTGGCGGAAATGAAAAACTACCATTTTAAACCGACAGTCAATCTGGCGGGCATTGATTGCCTGGTTTCCCGGACCGGCTATACCGGAGAAGACGGTTTCGAAATTTACTGTGGTAATGATGATGCCGCAAGGCTCTGGCATACTGTCTGGGAGAGCGGACAGAAGTTTGAGCTCAGCCCGGCAGGCCTTGGCGCCCGGGATGTCCTGCGCCTTGAAGCGTCAATGCCGCTGTATGGTCATGAACTGAGCAGGGAACTTACACCACTGATGGCCGGTCTCGGCCGCTTTGTTGCCCTTGAAAAAGAGCCTCCCTTTATTGGCAGGGACGCGTTACAAAAGCAAAAACAGGAAGGACTGCCGAAGGGATTGTTTGGTTTGGAAATGCTGGAGCGTGGAGTACCCCGTGAAGGTTACCCGGTTAAACTGGGGGACGAGGAGATCGGCTGGGTCAGCAGCGGATCATTTTCGCCAACCCTTGATAAATTTATTGCCATGGCTTTTCTTGATCCACAGACCGTACAGCTTGGTCAGGAAGTACTTGTAGCGATCCGCAGCCGCACCTACAGGGCGCGGATAATAAAATTGCCATTTTACAGGAGGGAAAAATGATGAAGTATAAGATTGTTGATGGTGTCAAGTACACGAAGAAACATGAATGGGCCCGTCAGGAAGGTAATGCAGCCCTGGTTGGCCTGACTGATTATGCTCAGGATAAACTGGGAGAAATTGTTTTTGTTGAGTTGCCTGACGTTGGCAGTGAAGTAGAAGCCGGCAAGGGTTCGGCGGTGATCGAATCAGTCAAAGCGGTAGCTGATCTTTATGCCCCCGTTGACGGAACAGTGCTGGAAGTTAATGAAGCCCTGCTTGATCAACCAGAAGTGATTAATTCAGATCCCTACGGGGAGGGCTGGGTATATAAAATTGAGATCAAGGATGAAGGTCAGTTCGCAGCGTTGATGGATAAAGAGAACTACGAAAAATTTGTGGCCGAGGAGGAGGAAAAGTAGCTTATGAGTGGTGAACATTACCTTCCCCTGACCGACCAGGACAGGCGAGAGATGCTGTCAACAATCGGCGCCGCATCTATTGAAGATCTCTTCAGTGATATCCCGGCTGCTGTTCGCCTCAAAGGTGACCTGAACCTGCCGCCTGCCATGTCGGAACCGGAAGTGTTGTTGCATCTCAATTCTTTAGCGGCAAAAAACAAACACTTTCAGAACTGTGTTTCCTTCATGGGGGCAGGTATATATGATCATTTTATTCCAACTGCAATCAAACATATAACCGGGCGCAGTGAATTTTATACTTCCTATACCCCTTACCAGCCGGAAATCAGCCAGGGTGTATTACAGGCAATTTTCGAATATCAAACCATGATCTGCCAGCTCACCGGTATGGATGTGGCGAATGCCTCAATGTACGATGGCGGAACAGCGGTCACTGAAGGAGCAATTATGGGTTGCGGGGCGACCAGGCGCTCTAAAGTGCTGGTTTCGCAGTCAGTCAGCCCTTTTTACCGGGCGGTGCTGAGTAACTATTTCAACAGCCGCGGTCTTGAACTGGCCGAAATACCCTTACGTGACGGCTGTACCGACCGGGCCAAACTGGAAGAGCTGCTCGGTGACGATGTGGCAACGGTCGTATTGCAACAGCCAAACTTTTTTGGCATGGTAGAAAATATGAACGGTATAGCCGACCTGGTGCACAGCCATAAAGCGCTTTTCCTGGTGGCCGCCGACCCGATCTCATTAGGTAT
>CAZCHW010000344.1:0-2470 GCA_964498375.1 uncultured Syntrophomonadaceae bacterium
GTCAAAGAACAATCAAAGATTGGCTTTAATTTAATAACTATATTGTACAAGGAGGCTTAATAATATGGAATATAATGATATGGAACTGATGATCTCACTGGCTTCACGCTACCTGGAAGATGACAGTATTGTAGTAGTTGGAACCGGGGCACCGTGTGCGGCAGCAATGCTTGCTCAAAAGTTATATTCTCCCCGATTAATGATCATGTTTGAAGCTGGAGGAATTGGCCCGTTATTACCTTCTATGCCTATTTCAGTAGGCGATTCGCGCACCTTTTACCGGGCTCTTGCAGCAAGCAGTATGCCTGAGATTATGGAAACCTGCCAGCGTGGCCTGGTCGATTACACTTTCCTTGGCGGAGCCCAGATCGATCAGTACGGCAACATTAATTCAACAATGATCGGCAAAGATTATAATGCCCCCAAGGTGCGTTTTCCCGGCAGTGGAGGCGCCAACGATTTAGGTTCACTGTGCTGGAAAACGATGATGATTACTCCTCAGGACCCTCGCCGGTTTACTGAGAAGATTGACTTTGTAACCACTCCGGGTTACCTGACCGGCCCTGGCGCAAGGGAGGAAGCTGGTCTTCCGGCAGGTAGCGGGCCATATAAAGTGATTACCAATTTATGCGTAATCGGATTTGATCAGGAATCCAAACGGATGAAAGTTGAGAGTATGCATCCGGGAATTACAAAGGAAAAAATTATTGAAAATACCGGGTTTGAACTTTTGTGGGCAGACAACCTGGTAGAAAGTGAGCCTCCTAAAAAAGAAGAACTGGACATTCTGCGTAACGAAGTAGATCCATACCGCTACATTATTGGCAGGGCCTAAAATTGTAACGTGCTATACTATTTTCAGTTCGGCCGGTATTAATGAGTGCAGAGGTACAAGAAAGGAGGCAGTAAAATGCATGATGTTGTAATTGTTAGCGCTGTCCGCACCGCCGTAGGTACTTTTGGCGGAACGCTGAAAGATGTCAGTGCTGTTGACCTTGGTTCTATTGTAATAAAAGAAGCTCTTAGCAGGGCAAAACTTGAACCGCATTTAGTTGATGAAGTATTGTTTGGCTGTGTATTGCAGGCTGGCCTGGGGCAGAATGTTGCCAGGCAAAGTTCTGTAAAAGCAGGAATTCCTGTGGAAGTACCATGTACAACTGTTAATAAAGTTTGTGGATCGGGTCTAAAAACCATTACCATGGCTGCTACAGCTATAGCAGCCGGTGAGGCTGAAATTGTAGTGGCTGGTGGAACCGAAAACATGAGCGCCGCACCTTATGCAGCTGCCGAAGCTCGCTGGGGCATGCGCATGGGCGATGCAAAAATGACTGACTTGATGGTTAAGGATGGACTGTGGTGTTCTTTTAATGATTACCACATGGGAAATACTGCTGAAAATATTGCCGATAATTACGGTATTACCAGGGAAGAGCAGGACAAATTTGCTTTGGAGAGTCAGACCAGAGCACTAAAAGCTATTGAAAGTGGACGCTTCAAGGAGGAAATTGTTCCGGTACCTGTACCCCAGCGTAAAGGCGATCCAATTCTTTTTGACAGGGATGAACACCCCCGGAAGACCAGCCTTGAAGCCCTGACGAAGTTACGGCCTGCTTTTAGAAAAGATGGAACTGTTACAGCCGGCAATTCTTCAGGGATTAATGACAGCGCTGCTGCTGTAGTGGTAATGAGCAGAGAGAAAGCAGAAAAACTTGGTCTAAAACCGCTGGTTTCCATCCGTAGCTATGCTGCAGCTGGAGTTGATCCTGCTGTAATGGGCACAGGGCCAATACCGGCGACAAGAAAAGCGCTGGAGAAGGCAGGTTGGCGGGTTGAGGATCTCGATCTGATTGAAGCCAACGAAGCTTTCGCAGTTCAGGCTTTGAGCGTAATAAAGGATCTGAATCTGGATCAGTCGATTGTAAACGTTAACGGTGGTGCTATAGCCATTGGTCACCCGATTGGAGCAAGTGGTGCGAGAATCTTTGTTACCCTTCTTCATGAAATGAGCAAAAGAAAGGCAAAAAAAGGATTGGCAACTTTATGTATCGGTGGCGGTCAGGGAATAGCCTGTACTGTCGAGCTTGACTAACCAAGGGAGGAAATTGTATATGGCCGTTGATATGAAAGGTAAGGACCTGATTTCAATTCATGATTTAAGCCGGGAAGAGGTAGATCAGATTCTTGATACCACTCATATCCTGAAAATGAAACAGAAGCTCGGTGAGATTTATCATCCCCTGAAGGGGAAAACCCTGGGGATGATCTTCCAGAAATCGTCTACCCGTACTCGCGTATCCTTTGAAGTAGGGATGTGGCAGCTTGGCGGATATGCGCTTTTTTTAAGCGCCAATGACCTGCAACTAAACCGTGGGGAGACTATTGCTGACACAGCCAGAAATTTAAGCCGCTACCTTGACGGAATTATGATTCGTACCTTTTCCCACCAGGATGTTGTAGACCTGGCCGAATA